>CALAPX010000083.1 GCA_937888355.1 uncultured Spartobacteria bacterium | reverse complement strand
CTCAATCTCAAGCTCAAGGCTTCACATCGGGTGTGATCTTGTCTTGGTGCGGGTTCACGACAATCTTGATCGCCTGCATCGGGTACGTGCTATTCCACGCGTTTCTAATTGATCAGGTCACCGTCCGCCTCTGCCGCGAGATGGATGGTCCGGATGCGAAGCCTGAGGAAGTGCTCCCCGTCCCGCTGCTCGAGATTGCTTTCGACGGGTATGTCTGGAACAGGCATGCGGAAAAGCTTGGAGAGGATGGGGAATGGCGGGTTCGTTTCACCGATATGGATAATGCGCCCTATGGTCGTGAGGTGCATTGGAGTTCGGGATTTGCGTTGTATTTGAGAGGATTAGGCGAGATTTACCGCCATTACACAGGCGATACCCTGCGAAACAGCATTTACAGGATGTCGATCTGGGCGAATCCGATTCTGCTGGTATTTGCACTAACCCTATTTGCAACACTTTCTGCGCGGCGGTTTGGTCCGTTGTGTGGATCGGTCTTGGCTATTGGCATGATATCAACGCCATCGTTCTACGAGGGATTCTTGCCCGCCTATCCCGATCATCACGGAATTACCGCGTTTGCGTTGCTCGGCCTCGTTTTTGGAATCGCATGGGCCGGGGCCGGTTGGGTTCAGAAACCTGACGGCAACGCTTTTCTTCCGCCAAAGTCATTGAAGCAAGCGCGGCACGGAATGATCTTTTCGGGAATCAGTGCAGCTACGGCGCTTTGGATCAGCGGGTTTTCAACGGCGTTGCTCGCCTTCGGAATCGGTCTTGGGGCGATGCTTGGGGTGGCCCTTTTTTCTAAAAAGGCGGCCATGGAAGGCTTCGATTACCATCCGGAACTCTGGAAGCTGTGGTCATTGGTGACGGCCTTAGGCAGTTTTGCCTATTATCTTTTGGAGTATTTTCCAACCCACCTCGGTATGCGTCTTGAGGTGAACCACCCGCTCTACGCCTTGGCCTGGCTTGGGGGTGGGTGGGTGATTTATGAAATGACGAAATGGATTCAGGCCATTCGTTTAGGATCGGCCCCATTTCCTTGGAGGCGTCTTGTTCTGCCAATGCTAGGGTGTGCGGCACTTCCTGCGTTCATTCTAATCGGTGGGCCGGAATATTACATTATCCAGCACGACTTCATGCTCGGATTGATGAAAAATATCGCCGAGGTCTTGCCTTTAATGACCCGTATCCAAATGGGAGCCATCACATGGAAGGTCGCCTTCGGATATTTCCCGTTGTTTTTGTTGACCGCTCTAATTCTGTTGTTTGTTCCCAAGATGTGTTCAGCAGCCAAGGGGGTGTTTTTAATTTTTGTTTGTCCGATTTTAGTCATCACCATCATGCAAATCTTGCAAGTGCGCTGGGGGATGCTCAATGGGCCTACTTATATAGCTTTAGGCGCTTTACTGATCCCCCAAGCATGGAATCTTTTGCCTAAAAAGCGTGCTGTAACCTTTGCGGGAGCAGTATGTTTACTGGGTTTGGCGTATCTTTTTTCAGCCGACACAATGCGTGGAATGATGGCTTCGTTTTGGACTCAATATACAAGTCCAAAAAACATCCAGGTGGGTTCTGGGCAGTGGTTGGCGCTGCTCCATCGTGATATTGCCAAAACCCTTAAACTTAGCGCCAATGGCAAGCCGGTTACCGTGTTGAGTAGCCCGAACAGTTCGTGCCTTTTATCCAACTTCGGCGGATTTAAGACGATCGGCACTCTTTATTGGGAAAATGTCGAGGGCTTGCAGACAGCCGCTCATATGCTTAATGCCCAATCGGACGAAGAGGCATTAGCCATGCTGAAGGAACACGGCGTCACTCATGTTGCATTCATGAGTTGGGAAAACTTTATCGGGCCCTATTTTCAAATCATTCATCCCGATCCCCGACCCGGTCTTTCATTGGGGAACTCGTTTGGTCAGAAAGCTCTTTTTAACAAAGAGATTCCTCAATGGGCCAGGCCAATTCCCTATCCCCCAAACTTTATCACAAAGGCATTGAAACAGGATGTGCTTCTTCTTGAGATTGTTCCAAATCAAAGCAAGGACGAAGCGGAGTTCCATGTGGCCCGCTACCTGCGGATTTGCGATAACAACCCCGTTGCGGCCGAGATTATGTTGAAGGGCCTGCTCGAAAGGGTTCCCCAAGCCAATCCTGTGCGTTTCGAGTTGGCCGAGTTGTTCCTCGGGCAAAAGCGTTTCGATGAGGCGAAGGAACAAATGATCGCCTCGCTAAAGGGGGCCCCGCCTCAAGTTCGCCGGGAGAACGCTCAAAAGTTTGCCCAAGCTCTCCGACAACTTGGGGCAAATCCCCAAGCGGATGCGGTGCTGCAGGCTGCGGATTTGAAATGATCTCACCTTGCGCGGAGAGGCGGTGAATTCCCTTGGAAAAGTGTTTAGAGCGTCTCAAGTTCATTTAGAGTTATGAAATCTGTTCTGATCACAGGGGCCAACCGGGGTATCGGGTTGGCTTTTGCCACGGCCTATTTGCAGCGAGGGTGGAAGGTCTATGCGGCATGCCGTGATATGGGAAGAGTTGGTGAATTGCTTGAGCTTGGAGGGAATGTGGAGGTGGTGCCGCTCGATGTAACGAGCATGGAGGAGATCGAGGCGCTTGCCGGGATGTTGAAGGGAAAGCCATTGGATGTGTTGATCAACAATGCCGCAGTGCATGGCCCGAGGGATGCCACAGGCACGTTTGGAAACATCGATCCGGAGGCATGGATGGAGGTGTTTCGAGTGAATACGATCGGGCCGGTCAAGGTGACCGAGGCGCTTTTGCCAAATGTGCTAATGGGCGGAGACAGGAAGCTGGTATTTATTTCCAGCATGGCTGGGAGCATTTCTATGCGGGGTTCCCAACCGCATCACCGCACGGGGGGGCCCTATATTTATCGCACTAGCAAAGCTGCCTTGAATGCGGCGGTGAAGGCGATCGGATATGACCTCCAGGATAAAGGAGTTTCTGTGGTTACATTGCATCCGGGGTGGGTGAAAACCGAAACCGGGGGATGGGACGCGCCTGGGGAGCCATCGGACAGCGTGGCGGCGATGATGCCGTTGATCGATGCGGCAACTCCAGAGGGCAACGGCGTCTTCCTCAATGTCGATGGATCAGTAATCGGTTGGTGACGGGAGGGCGCCGGAGTTTTTGAAGAACCTCTGGAGGATGTCGTTGGCGGTGGAAAAGCGCATGCCTATGGCGTCTTGGAATTTATTTCCATTAAGGCTCGATCTAAGTGCACGTCCGTCCAGAAATCCGAATGCCGAGAGTGGTTTTTCAACGACCGGGGACTTCACGTTGCCGATCGCACAAAATCGATTTGCGAGTTCCGCCCGTGTCATTCGGTCCGGTCCAGCAAGGTGGAAGATACCCCTGAGGCCACGTTCCGCCGCAAGTTTCAATCCCTTGGAAATATCGTTGACGGAAGTGGGGGATATTTCCATCCCCTCGACGCAGACGATCGGCATGTGGTCGCGTGCGAGTTCCCACCATTCGGTGAGAAGGTGATGGTGGCGCGAAGTTTCGCCAACGACCTTGTCCATTCTAGCGATAAGGGCATTTGGGTATTCGTCTTGGAGGAATTGTTCGACCTCCAATTTTTGGCGGGCGTATTCGTTGACGGGTTTGATTGGCTCGCTTTCGATGCGGTTGCCTAGTGTTCCGTCAAAAACATGGCCTGTTGAGAGAAACAGCACTGGTGCCCCGTAGGACATGGCATGGCGAATGAGTGCAATAGGTTTGGCGACATTGATGAGTCGGCTTGTATGTGGATCGGCGAGGCATCGATCCATGTTCCCCTGAACAGCGGCTAGAACAATGACGGGTGGGTCGCCAAGTTCTAAAAAACGTCGTGGGATGGCTTTGGTGAGCGTGTCGACAAGCAGGTCGAATTTCAAAAGCCCGTCAACACCCTCGTGCGAGGATGTGCCGATCACCTCGTGGCCTGATCGGCGAAGTTCATTCATGAGGTGCGAACCGATGAACCCCGAGGCCCCGATGACCAGAAATTTCATGACGTCGGAGAGGCAACACCCAAGCGGACCGACAGACCACTCAGATAGGCCTCGACCGTGGGAGCGTCGTTTTCATCCGGAGCCCAGGGGGCGAATTCGGTATCTTCGCGCCGGAATGGGCCGTTGGTGACTTCGTGAAACACAAAATACGGGGTTAGGACGATCTGCATGTGCCAGCGGGGGGAATCGGTTCTGAGAAAAAATGGGTCATTCGAGTTGGAGGGACCGACATCGAGTGTTTCCTCAATGTTTCCCACATCATCGAAATAAACAATCTTGGCAGAGCCATCGATGACATGGAGGGATTCGGATTTTCCATGATGGCGGTGGGGGCGGACGTAGACGGCCTTGGTTTGCACGATGAGCATCTCGTGAAGTGGCGCTTGTGGGTCGCCATGGGCCAGAATTCGCGCCCGTTTAAGGGGGGAGGCGCTTGCTCTGTGCTTGAGGTCATCGATGACGGTTTGTGTGATGACGAGGGACGAGGTCTTGGAGGCGAGGATATTGGGTGCGAGTTCGTTGAGATCGGTCATGGGGGTGTCAATGTGCTGCCCGCAAGCCAGCGGAATGGCGAACGGTTATTCTTGGGGAAGATGGAATAGAATGCGCCGCCGGCATTTGTAAAGGCAGTGGATGCGGAGACAACCCGTTGCTCCGCGGAGAAGCCGAGAGAGGATAGGCAAAGGGAAACCTCAGGATGCCGCAGGCTGTCGGAATTAAGCACACGAATACCAGTGCCGGGGATGAATTTTCCGGTTTTTTGCGGATTGTCATCAACCACAAAATCAATCAAGTCGGTGATTTTGTGGGCATGGAGGAAGGTGTTGGTATGGTGGCCGGCTCCGTAAATCGCAATGGCTCCATGTTTGCGCCAAGTTACCAGCAGGTGGCGAATCGTGCGGCAACGATCTGGAAATCCTGCTGCAAACGTGGAAAAGGAATCGAACTCCGCTGGTGAGGGGGGCGTATCGGTGAGTGCGGTCGGAGATGCGGGGGTTGCGATCACTGCAAGGCAAGTTTCGTTGGGAAACTGGTAGGATTTCGACCATAAGATCTTGAGGCCGGCCAATCGCAAGCTGCGTGTCAATGTGGCTGCCGTGAAGCAAAGGTGATGTTCCTCCCAGAGGATCGAGTCGTCACCAACTAGGAGCCCTTGTTCGCAATCCGGAACCTCCAGTACTAGGTGGCCACCTGGTTTCAGTAGCGATATCATTTCTTGGACGATGCGTGGGATGTGCGGGACATGCTCAAGAAAATGGCGGGCGACGAGGATGTCGGATTTCCCATGCTTAGCGCGCAGGCGATTTGCCAGGGACTGATCGAAGGTTTCTTGCAACCAGGACACCCCGGCGCTGTTGCCAGTGAATCCGGTGTCCACGGTCGGATCGATCCGCCAAGTTGACGCCTGGCTTGAGGCGGCAAGGATTTTCAGGAGTGAATCATCCTTAGAGGAAATCCCTCCAATCATGGATGTTTTCGTAGGGGGTAAAATCGAGAGGACCGCTTGCGCAAAATCTTCGAGATGGAGGCTGGGCTCGGTGAAAGACACCCAATTCGCACGTGGAATGAGGTCATTGGCGCTTGGGGCTTCGAATGTTTGGACCAAAGCGCATCGAGGACATTGGACGAGGTGAAACGGAATGCGCCGGTGAGAATGAGGATCGACTGATGGTTCCAGCAAGAGATCGTGGCTGACCGGCAGGTAGCCGAGGTTGATGCCGCGAGGGGCTAAAGAAGTCGAACACGCCGAGCAGGCGGGGTTCATAATAGAATGGCCCCGTCGTTACCGATGATTTTGGGTTCCGGAAAGCAGGTGATAAACTTCCCGCCAGCTTGCAGGTATGCCTTGTGAGCCGCAATGATGGTGTCAGAGTGAATCCAGGCCAGAATCAAGGTGAAGTCGGGCATTTCCTTATACAGCAGAGGAGTTGGAACAACGGGGATAGCGTGAAGAGGGGTGAATTTGCCCTGCTTCGCGGGGTTGTCATCGACGATGCGTTCGATGATCTTGCCTAGGCCAAGTTGCGCAATCAGGGTCGTCCCGCTGCGTGCCGCTCCGAAGCCCCAGAAGCGTCTGTTGTTAGACTGTTGTTGTTGTGTAAACGCGGAGAGCCTGGCCGCTGCGCTGGCAAGGGAGTGGCCGAATCGTCTCACAGTGTCCGGTGTGGCGAGTCCGGCGAGCTTTTCCTGAGTCAGCATTTCGCGAACGGCTGGAAACTCATGGTGAGCGCCGCCTATTTTTTTCGCAATCCCTATGATCGAGCCACCTTGGATGGCATTTCGACGGACATCCACCAATTCGAGGCCCAAACGAAGGAGAAACGATGCAAGCGGTGTGAGCGAGTGGTGGCTCAAGTGTTCGTGAAAGATGGTGCCGAGCAGCATTTTTTCGAGAATATCCCCGAGGTAGGAGCACTCGAATACGAAGATGCCATCCGGTGCGAGCAGGTCTCTGATGCAGGCGGTCATGCCTTCAAGGTCGTCTGTATGGGCGAAGACATTAAAAGCGCAGACGATCGATGCGGGGCCGTGTTCTTTGCTGATTTGTTCGACGACACAAGGGGTCAAAAACTCGGGAAGCGTGAGAATGCCGGCCGCCGACGCCTCGGCGGCAATCTCTCGTGCCGGATCGACACCAAGAACGCGGAAGCCACGTGATTGAAAGCACCGGAGGAGCGAACCGTCGTTGCTGCCGATATCAACCACAAGTGGCGAACCGGAAAAGTGGTAATGTGATGCGAGCATTTCCGCAGTCTCATCAAAGTGTCTAACGAGCGCAGGGGTCCCCGCGCTGCGGTAGTTGAAATCGCGGTAGAGAAATTCCGGATCGATAATATGGAGGAGTTGCACATGCCCGCAACGGCGACACATGAACAAATCAAGTGGGTAGACGGGCACTTGGTCGGCGTTTGCCGGGTGATCCAAGTATTTTTCAGCGACCGGGGTGGGCGAGAGCGGCAACACAAGCTCGAGGTCCCTGGAGTGGCACAGTCGACAGGTCTGCCGTTGACGGGCGGTGGCGAGACTCGGGTGTGAGTCGGAATTTGTCACTTGGTCAGAAAAATTTCACGAGGTGGAGCGCTTTCGCGGCCGTAAAACGAGCGGCGCAATCGGCGAAAGACGATTTCCAGCAGGCTGTGGGTCACGGAGAGCAGGTTTCTCAGTGTCATGGATGTGGAGCCCTTGCCTTTTTTTTCGTCCGACCAAGTGGGGATTTGAGTAAAGGTCAGCCCCTCGTAATCCAACAGGCGGGTAATCATGTCTGCGGAATACCCGAACCCGTATGAGCTTGGGTGCCAGCGTAAAACATGGTTACGGTGGTAAATCGGGGAACCATTGTAGTATAAGATGCGATATCCCGAGATCAGGTTCACGATAGTCGTGAATGTGCGACTGATCAGGTTTCTCTTCCACCCTCTGGGTCCGTAATCCGTCATGAAGGGGATTACCAGATCACATGTGCCAAGATGTTTGAACACATCATAAAGCGCTTCGACCGGTTGGGGGTCGTCTCCGCAGGACATGCGATAGTAGGTGCCTTTGCCGATCAATGCGCACTCGACAAAGTTGTAGGCAAGGCCGCGGTTTCGATCGTTGACTTTAAGGGTGATCGGCCACTCGGGGTGTGCCGCGGCGAGTTGTTGGACAAGTTCCGCCGAGTTGTCCCTCGAGCAGTCGTCCACAACAACGATTTCATAGGAATGGCCGGTATGCGTGATGGCTTCGATGTTGTGGCAAATGGCATCCACAACGCGCTGGCCCTCATTGTAGCATGGAATTCCAATGGTAATTAGTGGAGGCATCTGTCTGATAGTCAATTTGATAAATGGATCTTTAATTATCGTCCATGCGAATGA
>CALAPX010000082.1 GCA_937888355.1 uncultured Spartobacteria bacterium | reverse complement strand
ATTCTCCACCGTGGTCATGCGACGTATCTTTCCTTTGCCCGTAGTCAAGGCGATGCGCTAGTTGTCGGTTTGAATAGTGATGCCTCTGTCCGGTCGGCGAAAGGCGTTGGCCGGCCGGTGAACTCACAAGAGGACCGAGCCTGGGTGCTTGGGTCGCTTCGGGCCGTTGATTACGTTGTGGTATTCGATGAGGACGAGCCTCGCGAGTTGATTTCAAAAATTCTTCCCGATGTGCTGGTGAAGGGCAAAGACTGGGCACACTATGTGAGTGGACGGGATATTGTTGAGGCCCATGGCGGCAGGGTCGTGTTGGCGGATATGGTAGAAGGGCGCTCAACCACAGCGACAATCGCGCGGATGCGTGGATCGTTGGCTTGAGGGTACCTTAGGAATCCCAATGAAATGTTGGCGGAGGATCATGGCCTTGCTTAGACTAGAATTGTTATGAAATACCGTACATTTACCGGCACCGATGTGAACGTTAGCGAGGTGGGGTTCGGTCTTTGGACCGTGTCCACCGGGTGGTGGGGAAATTACACCGATGACGAAGCTGTGAGGCTCATGCTCAAGGCCAGGGATCTCGGCGTGACCCTCTTTGATGCGGCAGATACCTACGGTAACGGGAGAAGCGAGGAACTTATCGGAAAAGCGTTTGGCGGCCGTCGTGAGGACATCGTGATCGCCACGAAGATAGGGTACGATTTTGTGAACCATGGTGATGGCCGCCGCGGTCAGCGTGAGATTCCTCAAGATTTCTCACCCACCGCCCTTAGACGGGCCACGGATGCAGCCCTTTCCCGCCTCAAGGTTGACATGGTTGACCTGATGCAGCTCCACAATATCCGAATGGAACAAGTCGATGAAGATGCCGTCTGGGAAACGCTAGAAGACCTTCGTGCCCAAGGGAAAATTCGCCATTATGGGGTGGCCCTGGGACCTGCGATTGGCTGGTTGGGTGAAGGGGTGCATGCCATCCGCCGCCGCAAGCCAACAGTGCTTCAACACATCTACAACCTCCTTGAGCAAGTCCCCGGCCAAACGATTCAATCCGCCGCCGAGGCCTGTGGCGCTCCTACTATGTTTCTTATTCGCGTGCCTCATTCCTCCGGCATGCTTGAGGGAAAATACACAGAGGACACAGTCTTTGCAGAGAACGACCATCGTCGCCACCGACCCCGGTCATGGCTTATCAATGGGGTTCGCAAGGTCGATCAACTACGTTTCCTTGAGCATGACGGCCGCACCTTGGGCCAGGCGGCGATCCAGTGGCTTCTCAAAGATGCCCGTACAGCTTGTGTGCTCCCGAATATCTATAACGAGGAACAGCTCATCGAGTTTGCCGCAGCATCTGAACAGGTCGAGTTGAGTGATGCTGAGATCGAGCGCATTGCCTCACTGGTAGAGTCCAATTTTGGTCTTGAGCCGGAGGAGGCGAAGTTCAAAGGAACGATGGAGCTGCCGGAAGAAACGGCAGCATGAAAAAACACCCCGCGCTCAAGCGGTTGGCGCAATTTGTCCTGAGGGGCGGGCGACGCCGCTCAGGCCCCGCTGGGCATCTTGAGTCGCGCCCCCGGTGCATCCTGTTCGATTTTGATGGTACGCTTGGTGACACGTTTGAAGTCGGCGTCGAGATTCTGAATGCGCTTGCCGGTGAGTTCGGGTTTCGAGGCTTACCTCAATGTGATGTCGAGCATGCGCGCGACCTCTCGACGCGTGAGTTGATGAGTCATTTGGGGATTCCGCAAATGAAGCTCCACCGTATCTCCAAGCGTGGCACGGAAGAGATTACCAAGAGGATTATGGGTATCCATCCCTTTCCCCGCATTCCAGCCATGCTCCGTGAGTTGGAAAGAGGAGACGTCCAGTTGGGGGTGCTGACATCGAACTCCGAGAGAAACGTGCGTGCCTTCCTGAAAAACCATGAGCTGGAGGTCTTCGATTTCATAAAGAGCTCCTCGAAGCTGCTCGGCAAATCACGCGTCTTGCGTGCGTTAATGAAGGAATACGGCTTTGCTCCACGGGAGATTCTTTTTATCGGAGATGAGTTGAGGGATATCGAGGCCGCCCATGAGGTTGGGGTACACATGGCTGCGGTGACTTGGGGTTACAATAGTACGGCAGCATTAAAGGCGGCAGGTCCTGATTACATGATCGGTGACCCAATGGACATTTGTGCCCTAGTGGCCGGGCAAGATAAAACGACTTGAATCCATGAGTGCATTTCTTGGAGCTTTCTCGCTCACGTTCGGTTTGGGTTTTTTTTATTTTGTGGGAGCAGTGCCTGGAGGAGTTGCTGCAGGACTGTCTGTTATGGTTGCAACATTGGTTGCTTGGCTTGGCTATGTAGTGGGCGCAGCGGTGATGCTTCTTGTCAGTCCTTCAGCACGTGAATGGATCTCTCGCAAGCTGAAGCTCCCTCGTGAGCGGGATCCGAGAAAAATGTTTTGGAAGGCATGGGATCGCTTTGGTCTTACGGGAATGGGCCTTCTCGCTCCGGTGACAATCGGGCCCCAAGCCGCCTGTCTTTTGGCGCTGGCATTAGGCGAAAAACCGATCCGCGTGTTTGCGGCGCTGGCGCTGGGTGTTCTGCCCTGGTGTTTTGGGTTTGCGCTGGTTGTGGAATTTGGCCTGATGGCTGTTGGAAGCGATTGAAGCGCCATGTGCTCCACATTCAAAAACGGAGACCGAGTTTTGAAGCCGCGTTCAATTGTTGAGGCGAGGGGATCGACGGGCGCTTTGAGCGCGGTATGGGCGGGGTTTGCCCGGTCGGAGATTCTCAGTTGGTGGAAACGCCAAGGCGCCATTGAGCTGGATATCGAGGCGACTGAGTTTGCCGAGCGTTCGGATAAAACTGGCGAACTGGTGTGGGGTGCCGTTCCCGAAGGGCTTGTGCTGCGTGCAGTGCTTGATGCGCGGGGCAATACTCCGCTGTTGAAAGTCGTAACCCGCCAGGCAACGGATAGGGAGATGGATATCTATGGTCACCGGCGCATGCCGGTTCTGGATCGACCGCTCCACACATTTCACGATTAAGCTGCATCATGGTTGCCTGGAGCACACGTTTCTGCTGAAACTCCGCACCTGTGAAACATAAGGAAGAACTTTTTGAGACTCCGCCAGAGTGCGCGATGGATATGGCCCGCGCTTCAAAAAACCCGCTGCGG
>CALAPX010000081.1 GCA_937888355.1 uncultured Spartobacteria bacterium | reverse complement strand
AACGTCTAGAAGCCGACTGTTAGGCTTACGCGGAGGGCATCGTTCAAGCGCTGCCCTCTTTGGAATGACTAGATAATATTCCCCGAGCGCTTTTCCACTCGCCTATTCTCTCATCCATTCAGGAGGCCCCAAAAAAAAGGTATGGATTCGTCTTCCTGAGGTGTTGCTACCCCAAAATGGAATAATTGCACCTCACACGTTTATATCGAGGGGCTCAAGCCGAGGCACCATGAAGTGGAAAATAATCCACCCGATCAGATAGGTGGAACCTGCAATCATGAACAAAGCGGAAAAACTACCTGTCGTGGCCAAAAGATAGCCAGTGAGCAGTGTCATCAGTGCGGCACCTACCTGCCCGGCAGCGCCTCCCATTCCTGCCACCGTTCCAACCGCTGATTGCGGGAAAAGATCTGAAACCGTGGTGAATAAATTGGAAGTCAGTCCCTGATGGGCAGCATGAGCCAGACCAACGAGGACAATCACAAGCCAAAGATTTTGGGAAACGCCTACGAACATAACAGGCACAGTAGCGAGGCAGCACACAAACATCGCCAGCTTTCGTGCATAGGTCACGGTGTACCCACGCTTGATTAAGTAAGAAGAAAACCAGCCGCCACTAATACTGCCGCAATCCGCTATCAAATAAACTACGATCAAGGGAAGACCAAATTGGCGTAACTTCAAATCGAAGTGCTGCGCTAAATAAAGTGGAAACATTGCGGCATACCAATGCCACATAGCGTCGGTCATGAACTTAAAGTTCACATATGCCCAGGTGTGCCGACAGCGCAAAAGTCGCAGCCAAGAAACTCGAGGCCTTGGTGGTGGAACTGGATCACTCTGAATGTAAGCAAGCTCAAGTGGCGAGACATGGCGGCTCCGTGCAGGAATTCGGTATAACCATAGCCATAATGCCAACAACACGAAGCCACTGGAGGCAGTAATCACGAATGTGCTACGCCAGCCTAACGCATGAAACAACCATGGGACCAGTAGCGGCACTGCAACAGCTCCGAGGTTCGCACCCGACTTGTAAATACCAGTTGCAAAAGCGCGTTCTGAGCGTGGAAACCATTCCGCCACCACTTTGAGGGAGCCCGGTAGATGACTTGGTTCATGCAAACCCAAAATAAAACGAACTATCTTGAATCCGACCAGTCCTCCGACAGCGCCATGCAAGCCCGCCGCGATACTCCAAACGCAGATGGCAAACGCAATTCCTACACGGGTGCCAATATAATCCAAGATTCTACCGGCAAGCAAAAAACCTAGGCCATATGCGACCTGAAAACAGAATACTACCTCCGTGTATTGCGCCGGGCTCCAACCGAAGATCTTGATTAATTCTGGAGCCATTATCCCAAACACCTGCTTATCCAAATAGACATTGGACGTTAGGAAAAACAGCAGCCCGCAAATCACCCAGCGGAATCTTGCCAGCCTGAAGGGCGGAGCGACAATGGTTTCAGGGGTAGTTAGCATATGGGTAGAGGACTGAAAAGGTCGGCGTTTTACTGTAAGAAGAAGGTCAATCTTAGTTTATACCCGGCGATTCAAGTGCTATGGGTGCCAACTTTTCCTCACTATATACAACGCGACCATCTACGTCATGCAGAGTCAGAATCAGGGCGATTTTATTTTCCTCTGGTTGGATCTTTGCCGACAAAAAACCCCCGTGCCCTGTGCGTAAAAATCGATGTTCAGGACGAGGGCTTGTTTCATCCCATCCTCCAGCATGCGCATCACTGGCTGGTCCCACACTCCATTCCATCAATGAACAGACCGGGTCGACTGATACATACTGCCAGTGTCGATCACCCGTGATGACGGTAA
>CALAPX010000080.1 GCA_937888355.1 uncultured Spartobacteria bacterium | reverse complement strand
GGAAGGGCCCGCGCCGCTGCCGAGGCTGGTGGCGGCGTCGAGGATCATCTGCTCGACGGTGTTGGATTCGGTGAAACTCATGGCGTGAAGACTTGGTTCAAAATGGATGACTTAACTGCTCCCAAGCGCTCACGAAGCTGTGAAATGAGACGGGCAAACCCTTCGGCGTTTTCGATTGTCCGGACGCGTGCTCGCTGCACTTCCAACGGCTCGACAGGAACGCGAGTGCTTCGCATTCCCTCTAAACTCAAGTTTGCACGAGCGGTGTTTACCGATGTTCCAAGAATCGATTTGAGTCCTGAAGGACTGAGCATGTATCCGAGGACATATTCCGGAAGCACTTGCTCTCGATCCACTCGAATCACGGCTACGGCTTGGTTGGTATTGGCCTCAGATTTGACATCAGGCAACACGCAACCACGACCTATTGAAGCGCCAACAAGATTGAAGAGAACGTCGCCAGCTTGCATCGCGGAACGGCGCACCTTTTGATGGAAGGCCAAGGGAATATGCTTTCGTGGCTCTGGCGAGTAGCTGCCGAACAACACATTCTCGCTCGTAATGAAAAGCGGTCCTTCATTCTGATATTCAAAACCCTGCCAGCCGGGAGACTCGCCTTTGGTCACCAAAGTTGTGAGTTCCACAATCCGCTGTGTTGGTGCTCCGCACTGCGCTATGGCTTCACGGCTTGCTTTAACCGCCGCATCACAGTGTTGGCTTGTCGTTTCAAGGTTCTCGTCCACCTCATCCATCGCCCATAGGATTTCCGCGATGCGGCGCTGCTGGTCGAGCGGCGGAAGGTCGAACTCGAAGCTGGCCAACTCGCGCCACTTTATTCGCCGGGTCAGCGATCCCTTCGCATGCTGAACGACGAATTCCCACAGTCCCTTGCTGTAGAGAATCGCGATAAGAAAGCCGTCGGCAATGTGATCAGGATTCTCACGAATCGTAAGAATATCGGCAGAGCAGATGCCATCGAAGTGGGCTCGCGGCGCTCTCTCGCGGAAATCGCTTCCATACAAGCTGCGTCGGACCAGCAAATAGTCACCCACCCTGAAAGCCTTCATCGACGAGTTCACAGACTCAGCCGGGTCCCACCTGCGGACTCGGAAGTCGTGCTTATCAATACAATCTGAACCGATATATCTCTCGAAACCCGACTCGGAAGGGTTATCCACTCGCTCGGCATATTCGGTTGTAACGTCTCCAAGCCTGACCCGCTTCCACGAAGAGCGATCAAACAGCGGTGCCTTTGAGGAGTGGATAGCCTGCATCACATCAAGTTGTGACGATGAAACGCCGGGAATCACATCTTCCAGTGCAGAGCGCAGTGCGGTAGAGCTTGTGATCCACGAGCTAAGGACCAGTTGATTGCCCCGTGGCACGACGCCTGACTCGCTTACCGCACCCGACGAAGTCAAATACAGCTTGATGTTGAGATTGCCGTTGTTGCTGAGCACTTCCTGCAGTGTGGCGAAGGTCGAAATGCCTGGAACTGGCTTGTCACTCCGATACGCGGCCAGAATTGTTTCAATGTCGGTTGTAGATAGGAATGACTGGGCACGTTCGCGAGTAACCAAGTCTTCAGCATTGATGAAGAGGATTTTTCCTTTGCGGTATTTGCTCTTCTGTTTCCGGCACACAAAAAGGCATGACTCCATTCCAGAGTTGTAGAACAGCTTTCTGCCCAATCCGACAATCGCTTCAACTTGGTCTGTGGCGACGAGCTTCTTGCGAATTTCGGCCTCCTCTTCCCGGCTGAGGAGACCGTGGGGCCACAATGCAATCGACCGACCTGACTTCTCACGCAGGCTTTGCAGGATGTGTTGCTGGAACGCGTAGTCGGCACGGCCCTGCGGTGGGACGCCGAAGAGATTGCGCCCCCAAGGATCAGCAGCGAAAGCTTCGCGGTTCCACTGCTTGATTGAGTATGGTGGATTGGCCAGCACGACATCGAAGCGCTGCAGGCGATCGCCTTCGACAAGCTTTGGCTCGGCAAGGGTGTCGCCACGCTCGATGCGGAAGTCCTCGATGCCGTGGAGAAAGCAGTTCATTCGGGCGATAGAGGAGGTCATGAGGTTTAGCTCCTGACCGTAGAGCTTCACATTCCGCCATTCTTTCCCCGCGCGGCGCAGATGCGTGATGCAGGAGAGCAACATGCCGCCAGAGCCGCAGGTTGGGTCGTAGACCGATTCGCCGGGCTGCACGTCGAGCATCTCGGTCATGAGGTGAACGACAGTGCGATTGGTGTAAAACTCGGCGGCGGTGTGGCCGGAATCGTCGGCGAATTTCTTGATCAGATACTCGTAGCCCTGACCCAGTTCGTCCTCTGGCAGGTTGGCGACGGTGAGTTCGAGCGTGGAGAAGTGCTCGATGAGATCGCGCAGCATGGCATCGGACAGGCGGTCTTTGTTTGTCCACTGCGCATCGCCAAAGATGCCCATGAGTTTGTCTTGGTTGGCGACTTCAATCGCGCGCATGGCCTGCTGCAAGGCGTGCCCGACATTTCGGTTGACCTTGCGAACTTCCCGCCATTGCGCGTCCGCGGGAATCTGAAAGCGGTGGTTCTCCGGGAACAAGGCAAAGTCCTGATCCCCGCCTGAATCTCGCAATGCGGTGACGGTCTCTTCGTCGTAGACATCACACAGCCGCTTGAAAAAGAGCAGCGGAAAGATGAACTGCTTATAGTCGCCCGCATCGATGGTGCCCCGCAGGAGCACGGCGGCCCCCCAGAGATAGGACTCGAGGTTTTGTTGGTTTATGCGGGTCATTTCGAGAGCACTTCTTTGAACCAAAGAATGGCGGCTTCACCTTCCTTCCGCACAATCTCATTGACCGTGCGACTGTGCCGGATGCAATTTCGCAGTTCCGCCAATTGGCCGAACTTTGCGTCAAGCGATTCCTTAGTGCCGAATCGCGATTCAAACAGAGCCCAGGAAGTCTTACCAGTAATCGTGTCCTGCAACTCCCTCAGATCGAAGTATTCCAATTTGCCTGATAGCGTCTGAAACCGTTCAGCATCCAGAGAGGCATTCTTCTTGGTGGCCCGGGCAATGCGTTCGTCCACTGTTTGCAGAACATGCGGGGGGATTTGCGACAAGTCGCTCCCCACTGTTGTTTCCACGATCTTGCGCACGCCAAGTTCTACCTGCTCAGTGGCCGCATCCAGGTCACGAAGTTGCGGCGGCAGATCAAGCCGCTCCTTAATTAACAGGTTCTCAATTGCATCTTGCAGGGTGCGTTGGCGCTCCGCGATGAAGGATTCAAAGTCCTCTGGACCGAACTGGGGCCGAAGAAGGATGTCGAAGGCAGCAGGAGAGATAAAATGCGATTCGAGAATCCCACGCACCGTGGCTTCGCCGCTTTGCGCGATCAACTCGGGGAGATATTCATTGGGCAGACGGGCCTTGATGACGTTACGGTTGGTGTCAGCCGTAAGCGGTGTGCGATTCAGGATTGAGTTACCGAGTCCACCCGTGATATTTTCCTTGCACCACGAAGCGGGGACGATGTGGTGGTCATCAAGGTCCCCATGTTGTGGCACGTCGCCGGTCATCCAATCTCGTGCGCCTTGCAGAACAAGCAGATTGAAGACACCGTTGTAAACCGATGCTCCTCGCTTGGTCACCTTGCGCAGTTCGAGATTGCGGAAGCGTTGTGCGAACTCGGCGATGAGGGGCGGCTCTGCCATGTCATCATCGAACCATGCCTTAAGGTCCAGAAAGTCTCTGGAACTGGTGGATTCGACCGAGCCCGAGTAGCGATTGTTGAAGACAGAGGCCCAATACCAGTGCCGAAGCTTACGACGGGCGTCCAATTGCCTTGGGGCCGGCAGTGTCTTGCTGTGAGCACGCAGCGCGGCAAATACCGGAAGGATTGAAACGTAGGGCAGGAAGTTGGAACTGACAGCCCCATACTCCTGAGGGTGTTTCAGAACCTTGATGGCATCTTCCAAGGCATCGACAGCGGCGTTCCACCTGGATTCAAAGTCAGCGATGTTGGGAATGAGAATATCTTTGCGCCGCGTGCCATCAGGATCGCGGACAGACTTCTCCTGACCGGGCAACAAGAAATACAGATACATCGGCGAGCAATAGCCCTGCCGCATCCCTGAAGCAGGAGGCCATCTATCTCGAAGAAATCAATGAAGGCTTCCGGGCCCGTCGTGTCATCAAGGGCTGGATGGCATTCTATAACACCAGCCGA
>CALAPX010000079.1 GCA_937888355.1 uncultured Spartobacteria bacterium | reverse complement strand
TTTGAATGTAGAGGGAAATCGTTACCAATTCGAGTGCGCAGAAAATTACGATGAAATCGGCAGCTGATGCCATCCACATCAATCCAGCGCAGGTGAATACCGGCAGGATAAAAAACTCACCTGACCCGGCTCCCGGACGCTCTCCTGGAACGAGACGCTGAATGATTGGCAGGTAATCCAAGGCCAACACAAGAGTGACGACTGTTGCGACAAGTGCAAAGCGTTTGAAGAACAGGCCAAGCGGATCGAGGACATAAAATCCCGAATCTTGAAGACCAGCGGCGGCAGGTTGGATGAAAAACGTGAGCACGAATACCACCGAAAGACCAAGAATCGCGGCATAGGCTAGTGGAGTCTTGGACGCTTTCGTCGAAAACGCCTCCATCATGAGCAAGAATATGCCCAAACAAACAACGATGATTTCCAAAGCGATGGGCTGGATCATGGCAGGATCAAAGCGGGAGTAATAAGGTTCACAAGAATTTGCGGAAAGAAGCCGAAGAAAAGCATAATGCCTATTATCAAGACAATAGCTGCTCGAGGAACTCCATTGAGATCCCCGATGGAAGTCCAACTATCGTTAAGCGGTCCCATAAAAATGCGGCGGTAAGCGCGCAGCATGTAGATCGCGGAGATGACAATCCCCCAAACAGCGCAAATCGTGCCGATCTGGAGGAAGTTGAAGGCGAAGACCTCCTTGCCATCGAAAACCCCCATGGCGGGCGGCGCTCCGGCAAAGGATCCAAAGAAGACCATGAGCTCTGCGGCAAAGCCGATAAAGCCCGGCAGGCCGACCGAGGCCATTGCCGCGAAGCCGAACGCAAGCCCTAGACGCGGCGCAGTACGGGCAAGTCCCCCAAGTTCGGAAAAATCAAGCGTGCCTGTGCGCTCCCGAATTTCTCCGCAGAGAGCGAAAAGAGCGGCGACTGTCAATCCATGGCTTAATAACATAACTGAGGCCCCAGTGAGACTGATCTGGTTCAGCGCCGCAAACCCTAGAAAAATGTACCCCATGTGCATGACGCTCGAGTATCCAAGCATCCAGTCGAGCTTGCGTTGGGCAATCGTGATATAGCCCACGTAAAGAATGTTTCCAATGAGAAGGACCAGCAGAAGCGGCAGGAACTCTTGAATGGATTCGGGAAGCACAGGAACGGCAATGCGGAGCAGACCGTAGAGACCAAACTTCTTCAGTACGCCGGCATGAAGCATTGCCGCAGGGGCGGGAGCGGAGGCATAAGCCTGAGGTGCCCAAGTGTGAAATGGGAATAGCGAAACCAATATTCCAAACCCAAAAAGCAATAACAGATAGACTACCGGTGAATCATAGATCAGCCCGGCATCGGCGTGGGCAACGATTTCCCTGAGGTCGAAGGAACGGGCGTCAACCGGTTGAATAAGGTAAAGACCAATCAATCCGAGCAATAAGACAAAGCTCCCTGTCGCTAGATAAATAGTCGCCTTCCAAGCGGCAGCCTGTTTGTCGCCCGATCCCCAGATGCCAATGAGCAAAAATGTCGGAATCAACGCAAGTTCGTGGAACATGTAGAAGAAAAAGACGTCCACCGAAGCAAAGGCCCCGACCACACCCGCGGAGATAAAGAGGAGGCTGGCATAGAACCACCGGGCCCCATCCACCGGAGTCCGGGCGACGGCAATGGCGGCAAGCGTGACCACCACTGAAAGGAAAAGCATAACCATGCTCAATCCGTCTGCTCCCAGGGTGAATCCGATGCCAAGATCGGGAACCACCGGGAAACTGGAGACAAATTGAAATCCTTCTTGGAGGGGATTGAAGAAAAAGATCAGCGCACCAAAGAGCAGGACATTGACCAACGAGCCAATCAGCGCGGTAAAGCGGGGATTGGCTCCAGCCATGATTAGGGCAGCCGAAAGAATTGGCACTAGGATGAGAAACAGGAGCGGGCTCAGGGAACTCATTTTGTCGAAATTAGAATGTAGATAAGGCCAACAACGCCGGCTCCGAAGAAAAACGCGTAGGCTTGAATATTGCCGAATTGGAGGAACCTGAGGGCGAACCCGCAGGCCCAAGTGAGTTTGCTAGGCACTTGGACAATGAGGAGATCAATCACCCAGCGATCTGCCCAAGATAGAAGTGCCGCACCGCCGCCCTGGATGTTTTTTACGAACCAGTCATAGACGGCATCGATGTAGAGACGATTGGCAAAGAGCGGGATATTCACAGGATCCTTCGCGGCTTTCACGTAGAGGAGGGTTGCCAAGCCCGCACCGCCAAAAAACATTCCGTAAAGGAACGGGTGAAGGTTGTGCGGAACATGTTCGGGACGCTCTAGAGTAAAGAAATGCTCCTGAATGAACGGCCACCCGGAAAAGATGGCAAAAATAGCTAGCACCAGCATGGGAAGCAGCATGGTGATCGGTTGCTCCTTGGCATGCTCGGCATGGCTGCTGCGCTCCTTGCCAAAGAAAATGACAAAGAACTCGCGAAATATGTAGAACGCGGTGAGACCCGCGGCGGCAGCGGCAAGCCAACCGAGGAATGGAATTTGTACCACCGCCCACTCGATAATGAGGTCTTTGCTATAGTACCCACTGGTATAAGGGCAACCGGCCAAGGCAAGCATGCCCGCAATGAAGCAAATCATCGTTACAGGAAGTCTTTTGCGTAACCCTCCCATTGTCCACATGTCTACGCCGTGATGCATAGCGATCATCACCGAACCGGCGGCAAGGAACAGGAGGCACTTAAAGCATGCATGAGTGAAGAGGTGGAACATCGCAATGTCCGATGTCGGAGCAACACCTATGCCGAGCACCATGTAACCAAGTTGCGAAATAGTCGAATATGCCAGGATGCGCTTGATGTCTGACTGCTGGGTAGCCATCAGTGCTGCAGCGAAACAGGTAATCCCACCCACCCACGCGATAATCTCACGCGCGGTCGGCACCACCTCGAGGATTGGAAAAATACGGGCCAGCATGTAAACGCCGGCGGCGACCATCGTGGCAGCATGGAGAAGCGAGGAGACAGGGGTCGGGCCTTCCATGGAGTTAGGCAACCACACATGAAGTGGCATTTGGGCCGATTTTCCAACTGTTCCCAAGAAAACCAGCACACAGGCGATTGTGAGATAAAGGGGCAACGTTCCCAGTTGTGGAATCGCTGACACGATATCACTGAAAACAACTGTGCCCGTGGCGAACCACAGCAACAAAATCCCAAGCATGAAACCGAAATCTCCAATGCGGTTCACGATAAACGCCTGCTTGCCGGCATCTGCAGCCGAATCCTTTGAGTAGTAGTGGCCGATTAGGATGTAGGAACTCACTCCTACCAACTCCCAAAAGATAAACATCATCACGAAATTGTCTGCCAGCACGATGCCAAGCATCGAGAAGAGGAAAAGCGACAAGCCGGCAAAAAAGCGTGAATAACCTTCCTCATCGCGCATGTACCCGAGCGAGTAGATGAACACCAGCGGGGAGATTGTGGTCACGACGAGAAGCATGACCTTGGCCAGATGGTCTAACGTAAAGCTAATCGGGATAATCAGGTCGGGGCCAAAACTCAGCCATGTGTGGGAGATTTTAGGACCCTCGCCGCCCGAAAGGAACAGGTTCCAGCTTAGAACACAGCAGGTCAGGGCGGAGAAGATCGCCAGCGTGGAGCTCAGGGTTTTTGAAAACCGGCCCACCAGCAGAATTAGGGCAGCGGCCACTAATGGCGTGAAAAGAATGATCCAAGGAGCGGTTTGCATGCTCATCTAAAACTTCAGCGTGTTCAGGTCCTCGACGTGTGTTGTTTGCTTCGCCCGGAAGAGCGCAACGATGATAGCCAGACCAACAGCCACCTCCGCCGCCGCTACGGTAATGATGAAAAACACCAGCACCTGTCCGTTGTAATTCGGCATTCCGTCGGGGAGCAGGTTGAATCTGGAGAATGCAACCAGAGAGAGATTGGCAGCATTCAACATGAGTTCAAGACCCATGAAAATAATCAGGATATTCCGGCGCAGGAGCACTCCGGCGAGGCCGATGGAAAACAACAGGCCGCTGACGATCAAATAGTGAGCTAATGTTGGCATGGGATGTTCAATAAAGCAGCTCGGAGGCACCGAAGCTCACTTCAACTCCTTTCTACTAAGAAGCACGACGCCAACAGTGGCGACAAGAAGAAGGACCCCGATGATTTGGAACGGGAAATTGAAGTCCTTGAAAAGCGTGAAACCGACCAGGGCGACGTCATTGGCCTCGGGGTTGGAGACAACAGGCTTCGTGTTCCCTGAGCCAGGAAGAGAGGAGATGACTTGAACGAGAGCAGAGACAAATCCGCCAATCACAAGACCTCCACCCACCCATGCAGAGAGGCGCACGCGGCGTGTTTTTTCTTCACGCAAATCCAGAAGCATGATGATGAAAAGAAACAGCACCATGACAGCTCCGGCATAGACGAGCACTTGGACAACAGCAATGAAGTAGGCATCCAGTGTCACAAAGACCGCTGCAAGGGCGACAAAAGACATTACCAGGCTCATGGCCGAGGACACTGGGTTTCTCAGCAAGACGACTCCCGCTGCAAAAAGAAGCATCAACAGGGAAAAAATCCAAAATAGGGCTAGTTGCATCAGATCAATTGGGATGGGTTTCTAACAGCGAGCGGCAGCGGATTCTACTTTTTTTCATTCCACTTGTTGACAAGCCCGCCCATTTCTCCACCCAGCTCGCGGAGCTTGTGGATGTCGTGAACCATTTCCTGACGGGAGAGGCCTGTAATCGAGTAGTCCTTGCGAAGAAAAATCGCTTGCTCCGGACAGACCTCCTCGCAGAGACCGCAATAAATGCAGCGAATCATATCGATATCGAAACTTTTGGGTTGCTTCTCAACTTTGCTCCACTTGTCTGCTGCGGGAATTTCCTCGGGGTTGATAGTAATAGCACGGGGCGGACAGATAAATTCACACAGCTGACACGCCACGCAGCGGTCGCGACCCTGCTCATCGCTCACCAGAGTAGGAGCACCGCGATACCAAGCGGGCATTTGCGCGTCCCACTTTTGCTCGGGATACTGCATCGTCACTTTTGTTTGTCCCGAGAGGACTCTTACAATGTGGCGCAACGTGATTGCCAACCCGGCGATGATGGTCGGCAGGTAGAGTTTCTCGGCCAATGTGAGGCGCGGACGCTTGACGGTGTAAGCCATAAGGTGGCGTGGTTTCTAACAAGCTTGTCTGGACGTGGCAACGTTCGACTCAAGTTTTTTGCGCTTTCTGACCGCCTTGCCAATGAGCTGACTATCTCCAAATGCGTTCCGGCCACGCCCAAGCACAGCCGCCACCGTGCACATCTAAAGGGATTTCCCTTGGGTAGAGCGCGCACTTAACTCCTGAAGGAAGATCCGTCGGACTGGCTCGGTTACAAAAGCCGAGATGTCACCGCCCAGCAATGCCACCTCCTTCACGATGCGGGAACTCAGGTAGCAGTAGTCCTCCTTAGGGGTCAGATAAACCGTCTCCAGCCTGGGCTCGAGCTTGCGATTCATGAGAGCCATTTGAAACTCAAACTCAAAATCCGATACTGCGCGCAGCCCACGAATCACAGTAAAGACCTCGTGCTTTAAAGCGAAATCCACTAGCAATCCCTCAAGCGGCACCACCTCGATTGCCGGGTCGTCACCAAGGCTCTCACGAACCATTTCCATGCGCTTGTCGACGCTGAATAGTGGGCCCTTGGGCTTGTTTGCCGCGACAGCAACAATGACAGATTGGAACATTTGCACCGACCGCCGGATCACATCCAAGTGCCCGAGGTGCACGGGGTCGAACGTCCCTGGATAAATAGCTCTTCCGGCACTCATGGCGTCTTGTTGGTTTGAGTGCCAATAAAGCCGGTCTCCACGGGGAGCTTGGGCACCATGCCTACTGTTTTTATTGACCTGATGATCTTGCGGAAAGAAAGCGCAGAGGGTTTCAAAATACGGGAATGAGTAGCGGGATCCATGTGTGAAAGACCGAAAAAGGCGTTATAGCCATAGTGCCACTCGTAATTATCCGCAAGCGACCAACTAAAATAACCACGCACATCATAACCAGCCTGAATGGCTCGCCCAACTGCGGCAATGTGGTTTTGCATATACAATTCACGCTTGGGGTCGTCATCGGTGGCAATGCCATTTTCGGTGATCATCATTGGCTTGCCGTATCTATCCCCAACACGGCGAATTTCCTTGTAGAGGCCTTCCGGGTTGATCCGCCATCCCATCATCGAGTAGTTGCTTCCTCGCCGGTAACGCTCCGCCAGAAAAGATATTGGGCTGGCTTTTTGCGAATAGTAGTAATTGATACCTACGATATCGCACACATCCCAAATCCTGTCGAGGTGGTCGATATTGCCATGGGTCATCGTGTTGTAGAACAACCCTCCCGGATCCAGCGGTGAGCGCTCCCAGCATGGCAGAGCCTCGACAGACAAAACCTTTGCCGTGGGTTTTACCTTTTTGATCAGCAATGCGGCATCCCGAAACATGCCAGCACTGGCATCGATCGCCTTCCTATATGTCCCGAAAGCCAGAAGCATCGCGGGCGGCCATTGGCCAGCGAGGTAGGCTGTGGTGATTTGCCCGTTTGGCTCGTTCTGAGGCGCAAAATAATTCGTGTATGGGGCGAGTCTCGGAAGCACCTTCTCCAAATAAGCCAGCCACCGACGGCGCACCTCAGGGTGCAGCCAATTTGATTGCTTCGGCTTCTTCGGATCGTAAAGCCAGCCAGGAAAAGTGAAGTGCCAAAGGCACACCACCGGCTCGATGCCTGCCTCCTTCAACTTTCGCGCCATCGCCACATACCCCTCTATCGCCTCCTCGTTGAATTTGCCTGGCTGTGGCTCAATCCGCGCCCACGACAGGCTGAAGCGGTAGTGGGAGACACCTATCTTCTTCAACGCAGCCAAATCCTTATCGAATTCCGTCCACGAATAGAGCGCCTTCCCCTTAGCCGGGGCCCTTCCGCCTTTCACAAACGCATCCCAATCAGTGGTGAAATAATGGCTCTCTTGCGGCAGCACATCCGGGTTTTCATATTGATAACTGGAGGTCGAAATCCCCCAAGCAAACGGCGCAGAAGAAACTGGCATCGGGCGCGGGGGGCGCGGCATTGGGCCCTGAGTATCTCTCCCAAGTGGATTCCAACTGGCACACCCTCCCCCAAAAACAATCGTCACCAGAAAAAGGACGCGAAAGAAATAACACATACCCATTAATCAGCTAACGCGATGCATTTGAGCCAAGGAAGCCTTATTTGAATGACTCTTCTTTTAGCCCCGGGAACTGGCCGCTCTAATACAAGTTATCCAGGGGGCCACTCTAGCGGTCTGCCGCCAAGAATATGGATATGCAAGTGGGGAACAGTCTCTCCACCATGGGAGCCGTGATTCATCACTACACGGAAACCAGATTCAGCGAGGCTTTCATTTTTCGCAATCTCGCCGACGGCAAGCATGAGATGCCCAAGCAATTCTTGATCCTCTATCATCGCCTCACCGATGCGAGGAATTGGCTTTTTTGGCACCACCAAGAGGTGCACTGGGGCTTGGGGGGAGATATCGCGAAATGCGATGCAATGCTCATCCTCATGAACAATGTCGGCGGGGATTTGCCGGGCGATGATTTTTTCAAACAGTGTCATGTCAGCTGAAATTGGAGTTGAGCAGTCCGATTGGCGGCGGCAATTTCGGAACGGATAAAAATGACAATTTCATCGGTAAGGCGCGAACAATCGCGATTCCAGTGCTTGGCGTTTTTCAACTGCTTGACACCGGCGTGCAGCCCACTGAATTCCACCAACTGAGTGGGAGAGCAAAGAATTTCTGACAATCGCTCGCGCAATAACCCGAAAAACACCAATTCATAGCCAGTTCCGGAGCGCTTGGCCAAATCAAACAATGATACCCTCACCGGAGGCGGCAGAGTTTGGAAGCAGTTTGCCACATCGGAATACCCGATGACCTTCAAAACTGAGCGGACGGCCTTTTCCAACCGGGAAATAGTAACAATATTCTCATCGAACTCCTGCTGCAGGAAACTGGAGACACTCTCTGTGACATGGGTTGTCAGCCACCATTTCTTGTATCCCGCAGACTCTGCCGCGCGAACTACAGCCGAACTCAACCAGTTACGGTCATAATTCATCACACTTCCATCTTGGAACCTTACCAGAGGGAAATTGTCTCGAATTGCAATCACGCCTTGAAAAGCTCCGCTTGATTTGGCGGCGTGACCGCTCGGCGCCCTAGGGATTCGATCTCCTCAATAAAATCACCAACTTCCTGAAACTGCCGATAGACTGATGCATATCTCACATAAGCAACAGAATCCAATGCATGTAGCTTTGCCATAATGAGGGCTCCGAGCTTCTTAGAGGTCACCTCCCGATCTTGAAGGGATTCCAATTCTTGAAGCAAATCCTCAACTGCGCCCTCCATCTGCTCAAGCCCCACTGGTCGCTTCTCACAGGCCTTGGAAATGCTGTTAAGGAGCTTCTGGCGATCTAATATCTCATGGCGACCATCCTTTTTAATAACGCGCAACTCTGTGCGTTCCAAGGCTTCATAAGTGGTGAAGCGAGTCTCGCACGAGAGACACTCCCGGCGACGACGAATGTTTGCACCATCCTTCGATAACCTTGAATCAATAACCTTGTCTTCGAGTGTCCCGCACTTTGGGCATCGCATATCTTGTAGAAAAAAAACCTTAGCTGACACATTTCACCCCATATGTTGTGTCGTCAATGAAATTTTAGGCTGTTCGCTTTAAGAAGCGATGCCTTTAACCGGGGGACAAAAAAACCCTCCCGGCTTTAAAGCCGGGAGGGTTGAAGAATTAAGCAATTCTAAATGGTTTAGAATGCAAAGGCAACACTGCCGCCACCGTAGACGGTGTTTGTGCTAGTAGCAGCACCAACAGCAATATCTTGAAAAGCTAGACTGTAAGCAAAGTATCCAGAAATTGTGATGGTGTCGTTGACTTTATAAGGAACAGCAAATCCCATCTCTAGGTGGTTGAAGCCAGTGAAAGAATCATTGCTTCCTTCTTCTTCTGAGTTGAAGTCGAAATTCAAACCTGTTGCAATCCATGGGTCAACAGATACAACATCAGACACTGGAATGCTTCCTTCCAAACGAAGGTCTAGGTAGCTAGAAGCTTGGCGCACCAAACCTACGTTGGGTTGACGATCAAAATCGGGACCAAGGTTATAGAAGTAGGTGGCAGATGGGGTAAGGCTCATGAACCCAAGATCCAAATCATATGCAGCACTGATATTCAGTTCATTAGCATAAGTGTAATTATCTGCGTTAGCGTCTGCCGCATAGAACGTGTACCCAAGTCCAAGAGTGAGTGCGTCAATTGTATGAGCATACCCCAAGGCAAGGTTATATTCACGGTAGGACAATTTTTTAGCGATTCCGTACCCGAACCAATTTGTCAGG
>CALAPX010000078.1 GCA_937888355.1 uncultured Spartobacteria bacterium | reverse complement strand
CCTAACCACTACTTCCCTCCCCGTCTCTGCTTGCATCCTTGTCAAAAATGAATCTTCAAATTTAGATCGCTGTCTCAGGCATTTGGGAAACTTCGCCGAGATCATCATCCAAGACACCGGTAGCACAGACGACTCTCTGGCGATCTGCGCCAAGTATTCCACTACGGTTTATCAAGAACCTTGGGTGGATTTTTCCTACAATCGGAATCAACTTTTTAAAAAAGCCACCCAGCCGTGGATTCTATGGCTGGATGCCGATGAGGTAGTGACCGATCAACTCGTGGGGCACATCGCCGACTTTATCGGGAAAAGCTCCCCCTCCGATTCAGGCGCTCAAATTAACCGCATGGTTCACTTTGAGGGCCGCTGGGTCCGGCACGGACACTGGTTTCCAAATTGGAACGGACGATTGTTTCGTGCCGACCATTGGCGTATGCCCGCGCGCCGCGTGCATGAGAGCATCGATCTAACCGAGGGCCGTTGGCATAAAATTGGCGGTATCCTTGAGCATTATAGCTTTAAGAATTGGAAAGACTTCGCCGACCGCTCAGAAAAATACGCACGCCTTTGGGCAGAACAACGTGCCCTCGAAGGCAAATCTGCCCGCTTGAGCGATCCCTGCCTGCACGCCGCATGGGCCTTTTTCCAGGGATTCATCCTCAAAAAAGGGTTCCTCGATGGCCTGCTCGGATTAAAGTTAGCTCTTCAAATCGCTAAGGATACGTATTTTAAATACTTTCTGTTAATTAAATTATTTTATGACCGAGCGCAAACTGACGATCATACACCTTGAATCCTCTACCGGCTGGGGAGGGCAGGAAATACGTATTCTCAATGAGAGCCGCTGGTTTGTAGAGCGCGGCCACCAAGTGATTCTTATCGCACCCAAAGAATCAAAAATTTATCAAGCATTTTGCGAACGTGGATGGCCTGTTTATCATTGCTCATTCCTCTATAGGAATAGTCTCTGGACTTTACTATTTCTGATTTCAACTTTTCGGTTGATTCGTCCTGATGCCGTTAACACCCATAGCAATGCCGATTCAAAAATCGGCCTTCTTGCTGCAAGACTAGCTGGAGTCAAAAATATTATCAGAAGCCGCCATGTCTCCAATCCTATTCATAATAGTTGGCACAACCAATTTCTTTACAAGCACCTTGCTACACATGTTGTCACCACTGGCGATTGCATCTCCAAAGAAGCCATTAAGCTCGGCGTCCCTCACCAGAGGGTAACAACCGTTGCAAGCGGGATCGAAATTCCTACAGAGGAATCTTCTAACCTATCGTTAAAAGCGGAACTGAGACTGGAGGCCAATACTATACTTATTGGCATGGTCAGTGTCCTAAGAAGTTGGAAAGGACACACTTTTCTTATCGAAGCCTTCCATCAGTTACTTCAAGATTTTCCGAACCTTCACCTTATCTTGGCCGGAGATGGCCCTATGAAGGAAAGACTCCAAAAACTCGTCCGAGAATTGCAAATCGAGCATCATGTCCACTTACTTGGCCATCGGACTGATGTCTTTCACATCTTTCAAAATTTAGAGATCGCGCTGCTCACCAGCACAAAAAACGAAGGCATCCCCCAATCCCTTATTCAAGCCATGGCATGCAATTGCCCAGTAATTGGTGCAAATGTTGGGGGAATCCCGGAATTACTCTGTAATGGGGACTTCGGAACGCTTGTTCCTCCCCAAAACAGTAATTCTATAAAATTAGCGATTAAAAAAATTCTAACAACCCCTTTGCAATTTAAAGATATTACTAAAGCAGCTTTCATTCATGTAAAATCAAACTACCACATCGACTCAATGGGGTCGAAAATGATTAATATTTATGGGCATTTTATTAAATAGCACCATTTTTCCACCATTCTTTTATCACGCTAATTACTGTGGTTCTTTTGCGTGAAAGTCTGCCAACCTTCTTTTTTCGATGAGAGCAACCGCTGCAACAAGGGCCTAGATACCCGCTGGGCTTGACCTATGGCGGCGAGAAATTCTTAGGCTTTACTAAACCCAGTTGAAAAACAGACGCCGGCCATGGTATCTAGATCACCAAATAAGAGGTGACCACGGCTAATATGCATGACAGCGTGCCACTTGCGAAATTGTTGTAAGAGTCGGATCGGGGGAAGGATTCGCACGCCGTCAGCTCCCATACAGGAGAAGGCCTCGAACTAATGATATTGCTTACGCCAGCAACGAAAGAGAAAGTGAATTGCCAATAGCTGCTTTTTGAAAACCCGCGTTTTGCGGCACCAACCAAAATCAAATCACGAAAATTTCAAACCGCCCGGAAGCGGTAGCATCTACACAATGCGG
>CALAPX010000077.1 GCA_937888355.1 uncultured Spartobacteria bacterium | reverse complement strand
TAGAAGCCGCTTCAATAAAGAGTGCGCCCGGATGGGATCGAACCATCGACAGCCGGTTTAGAAGACCGGTGCTCTATCCACTGAGCTACGGGCGCATAACTGTGTCCACAAACTATGCGCGGATTGAGTTCGGAAAAGCAAAATATCCCGCACCGATTCCGGTTTGCAGTCAGCCACAGGGTATGCGCAAACTCCAAAGATTGATTTCATCAGCACAGTTTGAATTTTTAACGCAACCAGATTCACGATCCCTCGCGAAAAATCCATCCACTTTTCCGCATGCTTGAACACTGGTCAGCGTGGATGAGAGAGTCCATGGATTGGATTGCCCAGACTGGCCCCTTGGGCTGGATTTGGTTCATCACACTCTACGCACTCTCATGCGTCTTATTTTTGCCGGGATCTGTTCTCAGTTTTGGCGCAGGGGCTGTTTATGGATTTTGGGGAGGAACTGCACTTGTTTCCCTCGCTTCGGTCGCTGGTGCTCTAGCCAACTTCTTAACGACCCGATATCTGCTCCGCAGCTGGATGGAACGCCGATTTGCAACCAGCAAAAAGTTTCATGCACTCAATCATGTCGCCACCAAGGATGCCTGGCGCATGATTATTCTGACAAGGATCTCCCCAATTCTTCCGCATAGCTTGGTCAGTTGCGCCTTTGGTCTTTCTCGAGTCCGCTTCTGGCGCTTCATTATGGCCTCGTGGGTCGGATTCCTACCAATTAGCGCAGCCTATACCTATGGTGGATCGGTGATCGGCAAGGCTGCCAAGGGTGGACTGGATCAGGGGCTTTCGACTTGGGTGCTCTATGCGATTGAAATCGCAGTGACAATTGTCGCAACCGTGTGGATCACACGCGCGGGACAGAGGGCACTTCGTTCCGTGGCTCCAGAAGTGTTGGAGAGTCAGTCCCCTAAAAAATAAAAATTGCACCCGGCGGGGGTCGAACCCACAACCTACGGCTTCGGAGGCCGTCACTCTATCCAATTGAGCTACGGGTGCTGAAGAGGGTCACCATCTTTCACCGGCCACCAAAAATCAAACGCAAAAGCCGACAGCTCACGCATCATCGGCATGGGGTGGAATCACCATTGCCAATATGACTCTCATTTCCCACTATCCCGCCCCCATGAAATCGACTTTGATTGGATCCGGCATCCTGCTCCTTGGTGTGAATGCCGCTGCCATTTATCTTCCAACCCACGAACTCACCATAGGTGCACAAGCCACCTCTGCCGCACTCGGATTACTCATTATTTTTTTCGGCTTGCGCCCCGGACGCCGCAAGGTGATCGCTCAACCACCTGCCCCCACAACACCGCCCCCTCCTCCTCCCCGCCCTGAAGCTGAGATCGTGGCCTTTCTCGCACTTCTGCAAGAGAATGCCAGGCTGGTGGATTTCTCCAAAGAGGACATCACTGCCGCCCCCGATGCTCAACTTGGCGCCGCTGCGCGAGTAGTTCACTCAGGGTGCCGCAAGGTACTTGCGGAATATTTTGATATCACTCCAATCCGTACAGAACCTGAGGGAACAACACTCACGCTCGACGCTGGATACGATGCTGCAGCACATCGCCTCTTGGGATCCGTGCCTACTCATGCCCCTTACAAAGGGAAACTGGTCCACCCAGGCTGGATTGCCCGCACCGTCAAACTGCCGCGCGTCACCGGTACCACCGAATCACGCCCATGGCCGGTCCTTGCACCCGCCGAGTTGCAGATATCCGCGTGATCCTCTCAACACAACTACCCTCTGCGGCAAACAACCAACCGCCAGCCATGAGCACTCATCTTGGACTTGACCTGGGTACGAGCAACTGTGCGATCGCAATCGCCACTGGAACAGCCCCCCCCGAAACCCTTCCAGTCACTCAAATTCTCTCAGCCAATGGCATCGGGGAAAAAGAGCTTCTCCCATCAGCTATTTATCTTCCAGCCCCGGATGAAATCTCCTCTGACTCTCCAAGGCTCCCTTGGCAAGAGTCACCCCCGGCTATGTTTACTGGCTCCTTCGCACGCGACCGGGGCGAACTCCAACCAGACCGCCTTGTTGTCTCAGCAAAAAGCTGGCTCTGCCATCCCCACGTCGATCGTCGGGGCCCGATTCTCCCTTGGGCAAGCACCTCGGTGGAACAAAAACTCTCGCCTCTCGATGTTTCACGCGACCTCCTGCTTCACCTGCTCTCAAGCCTCCAATCCTCCCACGCGGGCATCAATCTTCAGAATGCCGTCCTGACCGTTCCTGCATCTTTTGACGAAGCAGCCCGAGGACTCACTCTGGAAGCCGCAAATAGTGCAGGCCTGAGTGACGTCATTCTTCTCGAAGAACCACAGGCCGCGTTCTATGCATGGCTGGAAAACCAAGGCTCCGACTGGCGCAAGCAAGTCCAATCCGGCGACCTTCTCCTGGTCTGTGATGTTGGCGGAGGCACGGCAGACTTCAGTCTCATCGCCGTTACTGGCAAGAGTGGAACCCTATCACTGGAACGAGTAGCTGTGGGCGAGCACCTCCTCCTCGGCGGCGACAACATGGATCTTGCTCTCGCCCACGATGTCTCTGAATCCCTCTCAAGTTCAGGAACCGCTCCCTTGGACGAATGGCAATTCCTCGCACTCATTCAGGCAATTCGTTCGGCTAAGGAATCACTTCTTTCCGATCCTTCGCTGAATGATGTGCCGATCGCTATCCCCTCCAGAAGTCGTCGCCTAGTTGCAACAACACTCTCGACAACCCTCACTCGTGAACAAGTCGACCGCATCGCCCTTGATGGCTTTTTCCCTTTAGTCGAACCCGATGAGATGCCTCTCCATCGTCGCGCGGGCGGTCTTCGCGAATCAGGTCTCCCCTACGCCCCGGACCCCGCCATATCAAAGCACCTCGCGAGATTCCTCTTTCGGGCTAAAGCAAATATCCTTTCCTCGCCACAACTCTTAGAGGCAATCGGGGCAGACAAGTTGTCCGACCCCTCTTCACTTCTGATCCCCGATGCTGTGCTTTTCAATGGCGGCGTCTTCAATGCTTCTCCCTTCCGTCACCGAGTCCTTGGCCAACTGGGCCGGTGGGCGGGCCGTACAGTTCGGGAGCTTGAGGGGGCGAGACCCGACCACGCCGTCGCTCTGGGGGCAGCTGTTTATGCCCGCCTTCGTGCCACTGGTCACGGGGTTCGCATCAAATCCGGCACCGCCCGTTCATATTATATTGGAATGGAATCCTCCGCCATGGCCGTGCCGGGACGGCGTCCGGCCACAAAGGCACTTTGTGTGGCGCCCCAAGGCATGGAAGAAGGCACAACACACATGATCGCTGGACAGGAATTTCTTCTCTACACAGGGGAGCCCTCCGAATTCCGCTTTTTCCAATCCGAAGTGCGTGCTGGAGATTTCGTCGGTCAAATTCTTCCAGACACATCAGACCTTGAGGAGTCGGCAAAACTTCAAGTCGAAATCCCTTCCCCATCTGGTCACAACTCCGGCGAGGAGGTCCCCGTCCACCTTGAATCAACCATTACAGAACTCGGCAATCTGGAGCTCCACCTAGCCCATGCACCTACCGGGGAACGATGGAAACTCGCCTTCAATGTTAGATTGCAGTAATCAGCGCGCCAAATCGCTGTCCCTGCTGAAACAGTTCACGGGACTATTAAGCAGCCAATGCCTCAGTAATAAAAAAAAAGCCACCGAACTTCGGTGGCTTTTTTAGTTGATAAAGACTTAGTCGTGGGATGCATCCCCGGCCCCACTTGGGATATGG
>CALAPX010000076.1 GCA_937888355.1 uncultured Spartobacteria bacterium | reverse complement strand
TATTTTAACAAACCGGCAGGCGTGAATAACTGTCCCGTGGTCTTTTCCACCAAAGGCGTCTCCGATATCGGTAAGCGAGGATCCCGTCAGTTCGCGGGAGAGATACATTGCGATCTGGCGCGGGAATGCAATATTTGCAGGGCGCCTCTTGCTTGTCATGTCGGCAAGTCGCACATCAAAATGCTCAGCGACTCGGCGTTGGATTTGATCGATTGTGACCGACTTCCGAGCTTGCTCCTGAAAGATGTCACGCAGAAGATTCTCGATGATGTCTTGAGTTATTTCTTTATCACTAAGAGATTTGTAAGAAGCAACGCGCATCAGCGCACCCTCAAGCCGGCGAACATTATTTCGGATTTTGTCAGCTAGAAATTCCAGGATCCACCCGTCGAGATGCAAGCTCAGCGCTTCGGCCTTACTGCGGAGAATAGCGATCCGAGTTTCTGTGTCAGGCGGCTGGATTTCGGCCGTCATTCCCCACTCAAACCGCGAGACAAGCCTCTGCTCGAGTTTTTCAATCTCACTGGCAGGGCGATCACTTGTCAGAACGATCTGCTTATGGCCATCGTGCAGTGCATTGAAAGTGTGAAAGAATTCTTCCTGCGAACGTTCTTTTCCAGCAAAGAAATGAATGTCGTCGATGAGCAAAACATCAGCCTGCCGGTATTTTTTACGGAATTTCACCAGCGTCCCGTGCTGGATCGCATCGATAAACTCGTTTGTAAATTGCTCGCTTGAGAGATAAACAACGCGCGCTGACTTCTTCGTAGCGAGAACTTGATGCCCAATGGCATGTAAAAGGTGTGTTTTGCCAAGCCCGCTGTAGCCGTAGATAAAAAGTGGATTGTAGGTCAGCGCTGGTGCCTTTGCGACCGCAAGGGCGGCGGAATGAGCAAACTCGCTATTCGATCCTACCACAAAACTTTCGAACAAATTCCTCTGATTTAGACCAGTTAACAAGAAGGAAGCGGGCTTGGGTCGCGCAGCCTTTGGTGCTGGCGCAACGGGTTGCGGCATGGGCTCCTGCTCACTAGCCGATTCCAAACGGACCTCGGTAAGCCCAGGCACCTCTTGCTTGGCAGATTCCTGCACAATCGGCAGGTAATTGCTCTCGATAAAAAATTGGTGAATCGGATTAGGCACAGTCAATGTCAGGACATTTCCATCAGCTGTGGCGGACTTGATGCCAGAAAACCAGCGGTCATAACCATCCGCACTCACACGGAGACGGATAAGGCGTGAAATCCGGGTCCAAAGGTCTTGAGATGAATTGTTCATGGGCAGTTTGAAGTGGGCAGGAAAACCCAAAAAATGCACCAGCACGAGGCCAAGACCTTTTTCCGTGCGGCAGGAACCCCGCCACAACGGGAAAGCACCCGCAAAGGAAATTGCGACGTAGTTAGCATCTTAAAAGTTTTCAATCAATTAGTTAAGATTAAAGTTTGGGGAGAACTATCCATTCCAAGACAGGCGAGCCGTTGAGATTTTAAAAATCGGTCACTATCTCTACGCAACATCTTGAAGTAAAAGTTATTCACAGGTTATTCACACACTGGTTGAGAACGTTTTCGCCAGTGGCTGGAGATTAGAAACTAGGGGGTTCCCCCCACAAGAAAAAACCGTATCTCAAGTGAAGAAAAAAATGAAAATAAACTGGGGTTTTTCTTGACCCGCCGAAACTCCCATCACTCGCACATTTCAAGACACTGGCGCGTTCTTTTTCAGTGTTCATGGGGGGATCCGAGTGGGGGGAGAAGCAATATTTGAAAAGTGCTCGGGGTGGGACTCGAACCCACATTCCTTGCGGAACCAGATCCTAAGTCTGGCGCGTCTGCCAATTTCGCCACCCGAGCGGGTGCCAAACCCAAGCATTCCCGCGCGAATGGGATCAGGCAAGCCGAAATTAGATGCAGCTGACTAATCCACAATCAACATGCAGTCACCATAGGAAAAAAATCGGTACCGCTCTCGAATCGCTTCGGCATAGGCGGCAAGTACCATCTCGCGGCTAGCAAGCGCACTGACCAACATTAACAAGGTGGACTCGGGCAGATGAAAGTTTGTGAGCAAGGCTCCCACATGGTGGAACTGGTAGGGAGGGTGAATAAAGATTCGCGTCCTGCCAGAGGTTTCGCATAGCGGGCCTTGAGGCTGGGACTCGAGCACCCTTGTCGCGGTGGTTCCCACAGCCACGATCCGATTGGCAGCATTCAAAGCCGAAGCCGCTTCTCTGCCGATTTCATAAGACTCCTCGTGCATCTCGTGCTCAGAAATCTTCTCCGTTTTCACCGGCAGAAATGTGCCGGCACCGACATGCAGGGTCAGGAATGCATGCGGAATGACTGAAAGGATTTCAGGAGTAAAATGCAGGCCGGCGGTGGGAGCCGCAACCGAACCGGGCTTGTCTGCAAAAATCGTCTGGTAGCGCTCCAAGTCATCCGAGTCCGCCTGCCGTTTGAAATAAGGGGGGAGAGGCATATGCCCATGGGTTTCCAAATCCACCTCGTCGTCAAAGATAAAAATCCGCTCCCCACCAGGCAGAACATCCCGAACCTCTGCGGTAGTGCCTGCTATGGAAACCCTCACCCCGGGACTTAGTTTTCGGCCTGGCCTTGCGAGGCATTTCCAAGCTCGCCCCCCGAGATCCTCCAACAGAAAAATCTCTGTGCGTCCCCCTTCCGAGAGCAAACGTGCCTTGATCACCTTGGAGTCGTTCAAAGCAACAATATCGCCAGGCTTTAGATAGGCTTGAAAGTCGCGAAACATACGATGCTCGATACGCCCATCGCTACGGTGCAAGACCAGCATGCGCGAGGCATCGCGGTGGGCTGCGGGCCTGTCCGCGACAAGCTCCGGAGGCAACTCGTAAAAGTAATCACTAACCAGTCCAGACACCGATCAGCCCCTTCCTTTTAGCAAACCCAAGCCGCATCGCGCTGCGGCAGCCCCAACCAAAGCGGCAACCCTCCTCTTGAGACGTCGGGCCCGCCTTGCGAGAAAAATCAGAAAAACGCCATAGGGCATCCACAGCCAAACAGAACCTCCCGGGATCAAGAACTGTTGGTAGATCAGAGCAAGCAGCATAGCCATATTCACCAGCACCGTTGTGGCCACAACACGAGTTTGGAGATGCGCCCGCGTCAGGCACTTCGGCCCGCCATGGTATTCTGTCACTGTGCGGAGTTGGATTCCCCACCAAAAGCTTCCGTAAATTTGAATATCCCAGGTTTTCCACCCCGTATCGAGGGAGTAGCTCCATCCCTCACTCTCAAGAGTCTCGAGAACCTCGTCGAGCAACCGCTCGCGGCCATGACCTTCCTCGCTCCAGAACTGTAAACGCCCCAAGCTTCCGAATGGAGGCTTGAATCCCTTTTCGGTGCTGGCAATCACAGAAGGGGGGGTGCGTTTGAATTTAAGCCAAGTAAAGTGCCTCGACCACCCACGCACGAGCGGTTGGGTCAATGCAAGGAACGCCACAAGCAACCGTGCAGGAACCGTATCATGGCGGGCCTCCAATCTGGCGTGAATCATGTACGACAAAGCCACAAGCAGCGTGCCGCCAAACATCAAATACGGCACGATCCGCAAAAATGGCACCGGGATAGACACGGCGAAAATAAAAAGTGTCAAGGCCACCCATTCGATACTGCTCAGGTAGGCGGCCAACTCCGATTGCGGGGTCGGGTAGATTGACTGGAACAACCCCTGCCCGAAAACCCCATGGTAAATCACAGGCTTATTGACGAGCCATGTGAAGCGCGGAGCACCATAGATTTGCCCTTTCCACTTGGCGGTGCCTGTCGGGCCAAAAAACACCAAATGCTGGAACCTTAACATCGACTCTGCTTCGCCGTAGCCTTCCTGCTGTTTTTTGAATGCCTTCAACGTAAATCGGCGATAATGCCACACAATTGCCGCCGGACTGAACGCAATGACTCCACCGCTCTGCTGCAGACGCCAACAGAAATCCACATCATCCCCGGCCTTACGGTATTCAGAATCGAATCCCCCCACCTGATCGAATGCCCAGCGGTGAAATGCCATATTGCAACCAGGAATATGCTCGGCCACAACATCCGTAAGCAACACGTGACTCGGACCGCCAGGTGCAGCCGCCACACACGCCTGGACCCAATTTTCAGCAGGTGGCGAGATATTTGGCCCACCTACTCCCGCATAGTCCCCGCTCAACAGAGTACCGATTAAATAATATAACCAGTCCGGATCTGCCATGCAGTCGCTGTCAGTATAGACAAGCACCTCGCCACATGATGCCTGGGCCCCGACATTCCTGGCAAAACTCAGCCCTTTATTCTCTTGGTGGATATTTTTAACCCATGGATGCCTCCCGGCGATTTCCTGGGTGTTGTCCGTCGACCCGTCATCCACAAGGATCACTTCGTAGTCTGGGTAGTTGATGTGCTGCAGTGATTCCAAGCAGCGATCGAGTGTCTTTGATCCGTTGAAGGAACAAACGATCACTGAGGCCTTGGGATATTGCTTCAACTGCACATGAGAGGTCATTGGGCCCTCTCCATGGAAAAGCCTTTTTACCGTTTCGAAGGCTGGTTTTTGTGTCCTGTCCCTCCGCACCAACCCGAATGACCAATCCAAAATATCCTGCCCGCCACGATGCCATTCGTCGGTCCAAGCGTAAATGACCGTGCCGGCCAATCCACCACGCACGACGCTTTCAATATGCCAGCGCAACATCGCGGACTGCTCCTCCTCAGGATGCCTGATGGTATCCATACCGAATTCACCAAGGATGAGCGGTTTGTCGTCCGCCAGGTTTTGCAAACGCGCGAGGTAACGGTCAAAATCCTCCTGCCGGTGCAAGTAGACGTTGAACGTCACAAAATCGCTGTTCTGCGGGAGGAGATATTCTGTGGGCGGGTAACTCGCATACGAAAACAAGGCTCGGGGATCCTCTTTGCGCCCGATGGTGATCAATTCCTCGATGAAATCCGTAACCTCTCTCGCGCCAAGCCAGCGAACCATTGTGCTGGGAATTTCATTCCCAACCAGATAGCCGAACACTGCCGGATGTCCGGCATGCTTGCGCACCCCCTCGCGCACGGCCGCCTTCGCCTCTTTGTGAATCGTCCTATTGCTGAGAAAATCCAAATGCTCTGCCCATGGGATCGAGATCAATGCCCTGATCCCCCTTTCGGCACACTGATCCAAAAACCAACGTGGTGGCACATAGTAGATACGCACCAGATTCACCCCCGCCTCGAGCATAAGATCCAAATCCCTCGATGCTCCCTCTGGTGTGCCGAAGTGGTCACCGAGTTGATCTGGCGCAAACGGGCCGTAGGTAACTCCCTTGATGAAAAACTTTCTGTCCTCCTCGAAGAAAAACTTGGCGCGAACACGCACCGCCGGCTGGTCGATCACGCACATAGAGTAGCAGTTGCAGCCTGTTTGGCGAGCTGGGATTTGCCCCACTTCCGAAGATTTGATCGTTTTTATGGAGGCGAATTTAGACCGAAATCACTGGGCACATGTGAGCCGGAAGCCCACCTCGACTCATGCGGCAATCCGGCCATTTTGTTGGCTGCGGGCCCTTCCAGATACAGGCTGCGGGAGGGAAAAGCGATCGAGAGTCCCCGGCGATTTATAGCTTCCATGATGCGTTGATTGACCTTTTGACGAATATCCATGTGTTCGAGCCATGCCGTCGTTGACGTGAAGTAGTAAACAAGAATATCGAGGGACGATTCACCGAAATCTGTAAAATTGACCAAGATGAAGTCCTGGTTCACCCCAAGATCATTTCTCAGGATCTGGCGAATCTCCTCAACAAGTTCCTCCATATCCTTCGCGGTCGCATCATAGCTGATTCCTACCACTTGTTTGACGCGACGTTTCGGCATACGTGACCAATTATTGATGTACTCATTGGCGAGAACGCCATTGGGGATTGAAATAATCGTCTTCGGCCAAGTGCGCACCTTCGTCGAGCGCAGCCCTATTGACTCCACATCTCCATCGACCTTGTCCCCAACCTGGATCCAGTCCCCAACCTGAAACGGCCGATCAAGGATAATCATCAATGTCCCAAACCCGTTTTTAATCGAATCTTGAGCAGCCAGGGCGATCGCCGCAGTTCCTAGGCCGAGAGTGGCAAGGATACCTGTGACATTGTAGCCAAGGTTGTCGATCGTAAGCAGCACGCCGATCGCAAAGACAAAGATCTTGAGGGTTTTTTTGATTAATGGCGCAAACCCAGCAAGAATTGAGTCGCCCTGTCCGGCGCATCGCTTCTCGAGTCGCTCTGCGAAGACATCACTGAGCTGGATCGCTCCCCACACCACGGCAAGCATGCTCAACCCGCGGAATAAATGGCCGATCGCAGACTGGATCCCCTCACTGAAAGGCAAAATGACCAGCGAGAGGTAAACCCCACCCAACAACAGAAAAAAAGCCAACGGCCGCGTGAGCGCCAATACCAAACGATGGTCGATCCAATCGCTTTTTCGCGCAAGCTGGATCAGACGCTTCAAGATCGCGTTGCTTAGAATGTTCCGGAGCAATAGTGAGAGGAATAAAATCGTCAGGCTCAAAAGCATTTGCCCAATCGTTAAGCCGAAAGCATCCACCTCGAGCGCTCCTATGACTGCATTTAACGCATCATTGGCCACGGCATTCCGTGAGACCACATCGCGCAACGTCTCTTCAACTTCGCTGGTTACAGCTTCCACGGCAGCCCGCCCCAAGTCGTCCCCCCCCTTTGGCGCAGGCGAAGGCTGTGCGAATAATGGATACACAAGAACAACCGCGCAAAGAAGTGCGATTACAAACAATAGTGACCTTCCCATAACTTTCAGAGTGTAACAAATGAGCTTCTAGGGCCAAACAGAATCCCCCCAACGATCTCCCTGTTCGCTCAGATTGGAAATAGGCGTGTCATTCAAAGGATTCCTGTGTCGAATGCATTATCCAGCTCTCCTGACATGAACCAGAAACAACGTAACACTCTGCTTGAGGAGGCTCTTGCACTCCACAAGGCCTTTCAGCACGACGAAGCCGAGCGCATTTATTCCAAAGTGCGCCGCGAGTGCCCGAGGGATTTTGATTCATGGTTTTTGTCT
>CALAPX010000075.1 GCA_937888355.1 uncultured Spartobacteria bacterium | reverse complement strand
ATGCGTGGTCTTTATTTAGGTGCTGAAGGTTCGAGCCTGCCACTTGCCCTGCATTACCGACCCTGCCCAAGCCGCTGAATCTCATCAAATTGGCTTTTAACCAGAGGGACCAATCGGGCAGATACTGAACTTCATCAAGAAGAAGGACCGTCGGCGATCCATCGCGCGCCAAAGCCTCGATCCGACGCCAGATTCCCTTCCGCCAATTTGGCAATGCCGCCTCAAGCGTATCCGCCGAAGCATACACAGAACGCCCCGCCCATTCCGAAGCGATCTCCAATAGCAGCGTCGTCTTGCAAACCTGCCTCTGCCTCACAAGCAACTGAATGAGACCAGAGTATTTCTCAGCAAGACGCTCTTTCAAAGTGGAACGGACACCAGTGAAGTATTTTTATTTTTTTATCGAACATTATCGAATAATTATTCGACTATATCTGAATAATCCACAGGAAAAACCGATAGCGCCCTGGCCAATAAAGGCTCAAGCCATCTTGAATTATTTTTATTCACAGCATAAATAAAAATCGAATCGCTTTCAGAAGCAATTCAATTATCGAAGGAACGGATCCCCACTAGAACATTCGAAAAATCTGACGCGGACCCAAAAGCGCCACCCCAGGCTGCTGTTTGAGCACCCCGACGACTGCCTCTTGTATCCTCTTTCTAACAATTTCCGACACATTTGAAGCAGCTTGACTCAAAGCGCAAAAGTGCGGACGAAATTCTTGATATTCATCCATCGAATTCCTTCGTGATCCTCCCGAAAATGGGAATCCATGCTCAAAATCATGCGCGGGTAATTGTCGCCAATTGCGCGAAGGGGTCGGATTTCCCTCTCAAGCGTCTTCTCATCCGATAGCAGATACGCCACTTGGATATCAGTTCGCAGACCGTCTTTCGTGGCAACAAAGTCCACCTCATAGGCATCCCACCGCCCGACTGCCACTTTGTGCCCAGTTGCAAGCAAATGATTGCAAACGATTGTCTCGAGCTGAATGCCAATATCTTGGGACCGATGCCCCAGCATTGCATTTCGAAGCCCATGGTCGGCAGCGTAATACTTTTCATGCACTTCCAGCACCCTCTTACCTCGAAGATCATGGCGGCTAATACGACTCACCACCCTCGCATCCACGAAAAACGCCAGATACTCCAAAATCGTATCCACGCTGCACCGGATATTCTGCGATTTTAAATAATCTGCAATACGCTTTGCAGATAGAGGAGACCCCGAAGTATCCAAGGCAAAGTGTAACAGCCGCTGCAACAGTTTCGGGTTTCGAATCGCATGCCGTTGAATGACATCCTTCAACACCACCGTATCGGCAATCGCTCCAAGATACTCGAAAACAACCTTGTCCTCCTTCGAGATCGCGTGGATACCAGGCATGCCCCCCTGCAGCAAAAAACGACCCCACGCTTCATCCCCATCCATTAGACCCGAAAACTCCAAAAACTCCGGATACACCAGCGGATGAATCGGAATTTCAATGTGCCGACCGCTCAATCGTGTGGAAAGCTCCGAGGAGAACACCCTCGCATTAGAACCCGTGAGGTAAATGTCCACATCAGCGCGATTGAAAAGGGAGGCGACTCCCCGCTCCCAATCTTCGATATCCTGCACCTCATCCACCATCAGGACATATGGGCGCGGCAGGCCTTCAAAATTTGCAATTGCGAACTCATACAATTCCTTACCCGTTCGAATATGATCCCATTCCATCGACTCTTTGTCGATGGCCATAATCGAAGCAGACGGAAACTTTTTTCTCAATGCCTCCGCATGCGACTTCAAAAGCGTACTCTTTCCCACGCGACGCATCCCCGTCAACACCTTGATCAAAGGCTTGAAAGAGTAGAGATCTAGTTTTTCAGAATATTTTCTTCGACTATACACGAAGATTATTTGATATATTATTTTCTTTCGACTGCAACATTATTTTAACTTGCTTGTGACTGGTATTAGTCACAGCAACGCGTGGCGCCGGCTTAACAACCCGCACTTCGGGCAGAGAAAATGGTGTCACCTCGATCGTCTCCACCCTCCCCGCCAAACTTTGAGCCGTTCGCTTGATCAAATCCGGCGAGGCAGATCCCAAGATGAGAAATTGAGCTTATGCATCCTCCCGATCGCTGAGGACCCGCAGGACCGTAAACAAATCCGGACGCAACTGAATCTCATCTAAAACCACAAGCCCCTTCAAGGACTCTTGAGCCGTCCATGGTTGATCCAGTCGCGCTACCGACAAAGGATGTTCGCAATCAAAATAATTCAGCGAATCCGATGACACAAACTCCCTCGCAAGTGTCGTCTTACCCGACTGCCTGGGACCAAGCAATGCCACCACACGGCTTCGCCCCAAAGCGTCAGAAACAGTTTTTTTTTATAAATTCACGTGAGATCATACCTTTAAGAATATATTTGAAAAACGGAAGCGTCTATTTTTTTTCAAAGTTTTTCTTTCGGCTTTATGAACCGGATGTGGCAAATACACCACCAGCATGCCAATCAGGCAAGGCAATCAAAATGTCACCGATCCGGTGTTATTGCGTGGCCAAAAGATTGAGACAAGTTTTTATAAAACGCCTTGCCGCCCATATTGGAATGTGCTTTGGCATCAAACACGGGTAAGGGCATTCAAAGCCTGCGAGCCTGTATTACCAAGGAGCTCCAAGGTTCCATCGCTCCGCTCCCTTTGGATTTCGGCCTCAAAATCTTCCAGCGATTTGGCAGGGATTTCTGGATGAAAGTGCACAGGCGGGTGGTCGTTATAGTAAACTTGCACAACGATCCCGTAAAACCTCGACAACTCAAGCATAAGCAAACTGCTTTTTGAGACTTGGGAAAACCTCTTCAGGGGTTTTTCCAGTTAAACGCATGTATATGGAATCAGGGCATAGATCCAACTCCCCCGGCCATTCCAAAGCGCCACTACTCGAGATTTTCACGCTCTCGAAGACTCCTTCCTTGAGCCATTGGGTGAATACACCCCTCCCCGCGATGTCAGCCAAATCGACAATCCCATGCGCCCCATCATCAAACTCAACCTCGATGGCAAAGCGCGACATCGGATTTACAAAGACGATTTTCATATCATTAATTTTTAGTAAATCACCG
>CALAPX010000074.1 GCA_937888355.1 uncultured Spartobacteria bacterium | reverse complement strand
TTCCCGAGTAGGTGTTGGTTCCCGTCAGGATCGTCGTCCCGCTGCCGAGTTGATTCAGACTTCCGTTGCCGGAGAAACCAGTGGCCGCCACCGTGTCGGTCTGGTTGAAATTGATCGTGCCGCTGCCTGATCCGAAGCTGATCGCTGGAGGCAGGAAGTTCCCTGCGGTGTCGCTCCCGCCAAGAGAGCCGAAGTTCAGGGTGCCGGAGGAACCAGCTTGCGATGCGATGATGACGGCGTTGGCCGAAACCGATCCTCCATTGGCAATGGTGAGGGTGCCCTCTCCGGCGTCTCCGATCGTCAGGTTGCCGCTGTTGCTCCAGGTCGATCCCGTTCCCGTCACCAGCACGCTGTTGTTCAGCGAGGACGCGTCAAAGCCGATGACCCCACCGTAATCGACTTGGCCGCTGGACACATTTCCACCAGCGCTGATCGTCATGTTGTTGCCTGAACCACTGACTCCAACCAGAAGATCGCCGCTGTTGCTCCACGAGGATCCGGTCCCGGTCACCACGATGTTGTTATTCGACGAGGCGGCATTAAAGCCGATGACCCCACCGTAATCGACTTGGCCGCTGGACACATTCCCACCAGCGCTGATCGTCATGTTGTTTCCTGAACCGCTGACTCCGACCAAAAGATCGCCGCCATTCGTCCACGAAGACCCGGATCCGGTCACCACGATGTTGTTGCCGGTGGATCCTGCCTCAAACCCAATGGCTCCACCGTAGTTGACTTGGCTGCTCGTCACCGCGCCGCCGTTGGAGATCGTGAGCGTGTTGCCCGAGTCGCCCCAGCCCACCAGAAGATCCCCGCCATTGTTCCATGCGGATCCGTTTCCTGTCACCAGCACCGAGTTGTTGATGGCTCCGCTGTTGAGGCCGATGACTCCACCGTAGATATGTTGTCCGTTGGTCAAGTTTCCCCCGCTGGAAATCACCACGGCATTGCCGCTCCCGCTGAATCCCACAACAAAGTCAGCGCTGTCAGCCAGGGTTGAGCCTGCTCCGTCAACGAGGAGAGAGTTGCCGGAGGATCCGACATTGTAGCCCAGAGCGAGTCCCGCACCCCCACTCACCACCCCGGCCCCCGCCTCGACCGTCAGGTTGTTGCCGGATCCGCTGGAGCCGATGAGGAGTGCGGTGCCACTGCTCCAAGTTGACCCAGCTCCCGTCACCAGCAGGCTGTTATCGGAAGCCGTGGCATTGAGGCCAATCACGCTGGAGCCAAGATTGACCACGCTGGCCCCGCTGGACACCGTCATGGTGTTGTCCGAGCCATTCTGACCAACCAGAATATTGTTGGCGGCATCAACAACGGTTCCGCCATTCACAACGGAGATGCTGTTGTTCGTGTCACCGGCGTTACCTCCGATGAAGATATTGTAATAGTTATTGGTGCCGCTGCTGATGGTGATGCTTTGGTTGGAGGAATTATTGCCTACCACCAGGCTTACCGCCGCCGCTGAAATGCTCACCAAGCCGTTGCCGGTGCGGCCGATGGTCATCACGGCATTCGATGCCGAGGCGGCAAGAAAAGATCCTCCTCCTCCGCCAGGGCCGCCCATCGCCCCATTCACCCCCCAACCTCCGCCTCCTCCGCTATAGCCACCACCACCACCACCACCAGTCCCCGCCTGACCACCGCCGCCGAAACCACCATCAGTCGCGGATGTCGAATTTGCGGGAAAGCCATCACCTTTACCACCACTTCCTCCAGCACCTCCGTTAATATAGCTGGAGCCTCCGGCAACATTAGTCACATCGTATAAGTGGCCAGGGCCTTTGGTCACGAGATGCGTCCCGCCATCTGTATAGAATCCACCTCCTCCGCCGCCGCCACTTTCTTCCGAATTGCTTCCAATAGTCCCTCCATTGCCATTAGTCCCGCCTGAACCCTGTAGATTAGGACCATCATACGAGGCATCGTTTCCCCAGGTATTGGTGCTCGCATTTATCGTAGATGGGACGCCTGTTGATGCCCCATACCCTGCTCCGCCTCCGGCTACCACCAAAGGATTGGTGGACGAGTTCACCACAAAGCTTCCGCCGCCTCCCCCCATGTTTTGGCTCCCACCGGACTGTCCCAACCCGCCCACCAAGATGGAAAGAACCTCGCCTCCAGTAAGCGTAAAACTCCCGCTGATGTGAGCCCCTTTTCCACCCGAGTAGAATCCAGAGAGAATACCCCCCTGAGCGCCATAAGCCGTGATGTCGTAGATTCCCGTGCTGGGAACCGTCCATTGGACGATTGAACCCGAGAAGTTGAAATTCCAGATATTGGTAGTCTGGGCTTGGAGGGTGGGCGTGCCGTTGAAAGCAGCGAAACAGCCGGCAAGGGCAAGCACCGGATGGAGGATGGTTTTTTTCACAGCGATGGGGTTGTCGTGAGTTAAAGGCACCGAATCAGAGGAGCCTGCGGCGGCGAAGAGCGATCAGCACACCAAGCGCCAGCAGCGCGTAGGTCGAGGGCTCAGGGACGGTGGCGAGGCGGAATCCCAATGAGTAGATCTCGCTCTCGGGCACGTAGTCGAGGCTGAAGGAGGACCCGAGGGAAACATAGTTGAAGTTGACGGTCCAGGCACCCCCGCGGAGACCACGATTCGGACCTTGGATCGAGTCATTCCACTCAAACACATTTCCTCCCTGGTCATAAGTGTCATAGAAGCTTTCCGAGCCGACGAAAGCCCCCGATTCCGTGAGGTAGTTCTGGGTATTGCTGGCTTCCTCGCTTTGCGTTACCGAATAGACTCCGTTGTTGTAATTCGCCTGATTCGAGTCGCTGCCGACGATGTTCCCGGGCTGGTTGTCGCTCTGCGTCGGATACAGCCAGTAACCGGAGTTCGTGCCGCCGCCCTTGTAGTAAGCTGCTTTATACCACTCGTCCTCGCCCGGGATCCACCAAGTGGCGCCCGCGTTTTTCGTGATGATGCCACTCGTCGCCCCGGCGAGCGTGTAGGCACCGGTCTCGGTGCTCGCCCCGGCGGTGGCTCCATTTTGCATCCAGTTGGCGAAACGCGCCGCGTCGAACCAGCTCACATAACTCACCGGACGGCTCCCGCTGCCGACCAGCGCATAGCTGTAGCTGCCGCTGCTCCCGGTCCGCGAGATGCCGGCGGTGTTCATAAACGTCGCCATGTCTGCGTTGTAAAGGCTGTAGGTATCCGTTGCCGCCACGGCATTGAGGAAGGTCGCGTATTGCGAAAGGCTCACCTCGTATTGGCCGATGGCAAACACGTTGGTCACGGCTCCGTAGCCCGTGTTGTCCATGGAATTGCCCGCATCTCCCACGGTGACCAAGTCGATCGTGACCAGCGGCTGGGCTTGGAGGCTGGGCGTTAAGGCGAGGGCGACAAAGAGCGCCATAGCGAAATGGGATTTTTTTCTCACGGTTCGACTTCGATGCTGACGACATCATCTTGGATCGATGACCGAACACGCGCAAGATGCTTATCGGAGTACTTCCGGGGTGTTGGCCTGCAGAAAAGTTTCCGGTTCCCCGAGCGCCCGCGCTCCGGTCATCTGGCCAAAACTCAGGCCGAGCAACGGCGTAAGTCGTGGGGACGGGGATTGGCATCATGACAAAGCTCTTCGTCACCCCGCTCAAAGAAGGCCCTCCCCGTAATGATCCCGGTGTCACTGATGCCCAAAGCGGCGTTACCGGTGCCCGAAACCATATTCCATCCCGTGGCGGTGGGACCCTCCAAAAGGCCCTGCGGTAAGTCCGACAAGCTGCTAGTCCCGAAATAAGCAAGTGCGGGTTTGTTCTGCCCGTTTGGCCCGGTTGACGGCATGACTTGGCCGTTGGATTCACCCTTTGGGCAATTCGTTGCCTAATAACGAGAATTTACTCGATCACTCAATCTGCTCGGCGGAGGCACGAAAGAGCCAAGGTTGGGGTGGGAGATTTCGCTTGTGAATTACCCACAGACCTATTGCCAACGTCGAGACAACGAGGATCACAATGCCCAGGATCCGCCCAATTCGCCGGTAAAACCGGAAGGAGACCGTGTCACCTCGTTTATTTTCCCTAAAGGCAAGGACGGTTAGGGTCCCCAGAGCTATCAAATTCAGGTAATATGCGGCAAACGCCCAGTTCATCGTGGTGAAATACGAGACATCGGGCTGTAAGTTGATCGCCGAGTAGTTGAGGGTGACGACCGAGAAGAGGGATGCCATGATGGCCCGCGAGGAGGCGCTCTCCTCCTTCCACCACTGCGAGGAGTAGGTGATACCCCAGATGAGCAGCAGAGGCAGGAAGATCATCAGGAGGGTCCGCTGCGACCTGTGCTCGGTCTCAATGTAGTAAGATATCGCCGGAATACCCTGAACCTTATTTAGTTCGGGGCTTCCATTCCACATGGTCACGTACTCCCCTTTGACGAAGCCCGTCTTCGCGATGTTGAAATTGTAGGAAACCGGCTTTTGATCATTGGAGATGCCGACTCCCGAATGTTCTTTCTCCACGAGTTGGAAATCCTGCCTAAGTTTTCGCGCCACCACACAAAAATTGGCATGATTGAACGGGTAAGCAGCAAAGTCATTGGCCGATGCAAAACATCCCCTTAAGAGAAGGAGGGCGCCCACATAGCCGTCTGATGGCCTCGGCGGTAAGGGCGTGATCTGTTGATAGACTTCTCCTATATTATTAAGGAACACAAATTCATCGAAATTGAAATTTGGCAACTCTTTGGGATCCCAGCGAAACTCCATCGCCATTTCAGCTTGGAAGGAACCGAGATGGGTCCGATCAAAAGTGAGGGAATGCAATTCGGATGTTACCGACATCTTCGGCACGTCTGCTCTGAGATCAGCCTGCAGGAGGAATAAGAGAGAGAGAAGCCCCGCAATCAGCACCGGAAAACAAAGTCTAAAGATTCCGAATTTCATCAAAGATAGGATCGGCCTTGGTTCGAATAAGGACTCTTCATGTTGAGACGATGGTTCCCCTTGGGAAATCCGGCGTCCTCCCGCGCATGTCCCATCCACTTACCCGTGAACTGGTAGGAAAGGTAGAGATTTTTCTGAGAGTCCGCCTCCTTCTGATCCATAACCTCCCTGCGGTTCATGGATTTCTTATCGAGGCCGACACAGAGCTTGTCCACCCCTAGAGCCCCCAACATAGCTTTTCTTGGGAATCTGTTAAGGGGAAGAAACTTAAGGGCAGTCCTGTCGCGCCTTGCGAAAGGCTCTCCCCGTATTGGCCGATAACAAACACGTTGGTCACGGCTCCGTAGCCCGTGTTGTCCATGGAATCACCCGCATCTCCCACGGCGACCAAGTCGATCGTAACCAGCGGCTGGGCTTGGCGGCCGGGCGTGAAGACGAGGGCGACACAGCAGAATGGATTTTTTCTCACGGTTCGACTTCGATGCTGAGGACGGCATCTTGGATCGATGGCCGAACACGCGCAAGATGCTTATCGGGGTACTTCCGGGGTACTAGCCTTGCAGAG
>CALAPX010000073.1 GCA_937888355.1 uncultured Spartobacteria bacterium | reverse complement strand
CCCCCGCATCGTGTTGTTGGGCGGCGTGTGTCATGGGCGGAGGCGCGTGGAACGGGGAATCCGTCCGGATGCCAATAGGTCACAAAAGGGCCACGATCAAGAGCCTTGAGTCACCCGCAGGCAAGAACGAAGACGCATCGGGCGTAAAAGCAATTTCTTATCCGCCCCGGAAGGGCATACTTCGTCTTATGAAATCGGATCAGGATCTCTACAAGCGGCTACGCGACCTGCCGAAAGGACAACTCTGGCAATCCGAGGTGCCGCGTTTCGATGCCGCCTCCCCGCGCGAGCGAATGCAGGGAGTGGCCTTGATCCGCGCGCTTGGATCGATTTTCTCACGCTTCGGGACGGAGGAGGAAAAGGCGGCCGTACGCAGGTGGCTCATGGCGCTGCTCCAGGATCCGCAGGAAAAAATTCGGCGCTACGCCATGGCAGCACTGCCGAAGATGGGCGGCGATGACGGTGCCGAGGCGCAAATGTTGAGTTTGCTCAAAGAGAACGGCGGCGAGCGAGAGAAACGCCACCTTGGCCGTGCGCTGGAGAAGATCGGGGGGAGCGCGACACTCTCGTTCATGGCGCAAGAGGAATCGCTCCCGGAACTGACGCAGCAAAAAGTGCAGGCCGCCATCGCCCGGCGCGAAAACCCCGGCTCGGTGGAACTCGACGCCCTGCTCCCGGGCAAACCCGGGATGCAGGTCAACCTCCGCTGCCGACGGGGCTTGGAAAAGATCCTCAGGGAGGAAGCCGCAGAGCAACTCGATCCGGGCATTTTCCGTCTCGGACAAGTCCGCCCGGGATGTATCACGCTGACTCCGCTCAGGCCTTTCTCCTTGGCGATGCTCTATGAGTTGCGCTGCTTTGCCACCGTGGGCATCCGCCTCGGTCTGATCGAAAACGGCTCGGGTTCCGTCTGGGAGGAGGATCTCGCCCGCTGCATCGCTTCCCCCACGGCCCGGAAGATCATGCGGGCAGCCACCAATGGAGCACCCCGCTACCGCTTGGATTTCTTGGCGCGCGGTCATCAGCGGGCCGCCATCCGCAACGTGGTGCAGCAAGCCCACGCCCTCGCGCCCGAACTCCTCAACGATGCGCGGCAAGCTCCGTGGTCGGTGGACGTCATCCCAGTGGGAGGCGGACCAAAGAAACAGAGGGACGCCATCGTCGAACTGCGCCCTCGACTCTATCCCGATCCGCGCCTCGGGTACCGTCAGGACGACATCGCCGCGGCCTCGCATCCGCCATTGGCCGCCTGCATGGCGCGGTTGGCGGCGCAAGCCAGCCCGGAGAGCGAGGAACCCCGGCAGGTGGTTTGGGATCCTTTTTGCGGCTCGGGACTGGAACTGATCGAGCGGTCCATGCTCGGAGGGGTCCGGGCCGTGCGGGGCACAGATCTCGATCCGGCAGCCATCGGGATCGCCCGCGCCAACTTTGAGGCTGCAGACCTGGAGCATGTTTACGGGACGTTCACTCATTGCGATTTCCGGGACGCGGAAAAAGTGGCCGGCATCGCCCCGGAAAGCATCACCCTGGTCATGACCAATCCTCCCCTCGGGCGACGGATCCGGGTGAAAGACATGCGCGGACTCATGGCCGACCTCCTCCTCGCCGCCAGCAAGGCGCTCGAGCCGGGAGGCCTGCTTATTTTCACCAACCCGCTGCGCGATGGGCCAAGCTCGCCCTCACTCAAGTTGGAATACCGCCAGGCGGTCGATCTGGGTGGATTCGACTGCCAACTCGAGATGTACCGCAAGCGTGCTGCGCGAAGGGACGGCAAGATTAGCTAGGCCGCCCGGCAACGCCATCCGCGCGATGTCGGTATCTTCCGGGCTAATGTGTCTCTCCGCACCGTGCTCGCGCGCCGACTCCCGCTCATTTTTTCCACCGCTACATGTCACCAATCGACAGAGGATGGCCCGGGGGAAGATTTTGATGGGAAGCACGGTATTTTGACTGACTTTCCACGACCACCCGGTGAATCTGCCCGACGATGAAAGAAGCCAGCCTCCATTTGCCAGAAGGGTATTCACTCCGTCTGATGTCCGAGGAAGATTATCCCCAGATTTCGGCCATCTGCGAGATGGTCTACCCGACAGAACGTCCCTACACGGAGGCTGAACTTGCTGCTCATCACCGGGTGTTTCCCGATGGGCAGTTTGTCGTCATCCATCAGGAATCGGGGGAAGTCGCCGGCGCTCATTTCACACTCCTGATCCAGTTGATGCATTTCCATTTGGATGATTCGTGGGAAACGCTCACGGCCGGAGGAAGTTTCACCGATCATGACCCCGAGGGTCACACTCTCTACGGGGCCGACCTGTTTGTTCACCCCAAGCATCAGCATCATGGCTTGGGCAAGGCCCTGACCGTGGCTACCAGGGAACTGGTCAGCCGCCTCAAAGCTTGGCGCATGGTCGGAGGCAGCCGCATGCCGGGATACGGGAAAGTGGCAGGCACCCTTCCCCCGGAGGACTATATTGCCAAGGTGAAGAAAACCGAACTGACCGATCCGGTGCTCACGGCCCATTTGCACGACGGATGGGAGGTCGTGGCAGCCATCCAAGGATACCTTCCACATGATGTGGAGAGCGCCGGTTGGGCTGCGGTGATCCAGTGGATCAATCAGGAGTGCACGCCCCCTGCTGACTTTGATCTCTCCAAAGTTCCCCGGAGAGACACCGAGCCGTAATTCGTTATCCTCGAGGGACCCACCGCGGCCATTGGCACGGGCGCGTTCCGTCAACTCTGCCCCGCCACGGGCTTATCAGGAGCTCGAAAGTATGGCCCGCACCTCGCGGCCGGGAGTCACTACGAAGGCCCCAGCCCAAGCATGGTTGGATTCCATTTCCGCAAACGCGGATTCAGGCGCCGGGTTCGCGGGGAATATCTGGAGAGTTTGCCAATGGTCGAATCATGGCGCGGTTGGAGACCCACAAGGCAAAGCCTGACCCCTTAACTCACACTCGGCGGAACGGCCACTCGCCCCGGAGAGAAATAGCTGCCGTCATGGCGGCTCTCGGCTGGGGTGGCACGGGCAAGGGCGCAAACCTCTCTTACTTTAAGGCAAGCATGTCGGTGAATTCGTTGACCGAGAGCGCCACGAAGGCGTCGTAATCCAGACAGCGCCTTCGGATTTCGGCCGCGTCTGGTTCGGAAAATACGCGCGCTAAGTTGGTGGTGAATTTTTCCAACAACAAAGGAGTGCCTTCGCTCCGGCGGCGGGCATGTCCGATGGGATACTCCACCGCGAGTTCCCCCAGGGTGGAGCCATCGCTGAATTCGATGCTCAGAGCATTGGCAATCGAGCGCTTGGCGGGATCGTGATAATCGGCGGTGAAGGACGGATCTTCGAGACAGGTGATTTTTTCGCGCAGGGCGTCGATGCGCGCGTCTCCGGCAATATCATCTTCGTAATCACGGGCGGTCAGACGGCCAAAAATAAGGGAAACCGCGACCATGTATTGGATGCAGTGGTCGCGGTCTGCCGGGTTATTCAGGGGGCCCTGCTTATCGATGATCCGCAGGCAGGCCTCATGGGTTCTTATGGTGACTTTTTTAATATCTGCGGCGGATTTACCGGCAGCTGCCATGGCGACGCGCAAGCCCAGCGCTGCCTCAACCGCGCTTTGGGCATGAAACTCGGCTGGGTAGGAGATTTTGAATAAAATATTCTCCATGACGTAAGAGCCGTATTTCCGCTGGAAGGTAAAAGCCTTGCCTTTAAAGGAGACATCATAAAAGCCCCAGCCTTTGGCCGTAAGGACGGATGGATATCCCATCTCGCCGGCCTGAGCCATCAGGGCCAAACGTACGGCGCGGGAAGTCGCATCCCCTGCCGCCCAGGATTTGCGCGTTCCAGCGTTGGGGAAATGGCGGTAGGTACGGAGCGATTGACCGTCAAGCCAGGCCATGGAGAGCGCGGCCAGAATTTGTTGTCGTTCGAGGCCCATCATCTGGGCAACCACCGCGACGGAGGCCACTTTTACTAAAATTACGTGATCCAGGCCGACTTTATTGAATGAGTTTTCAAGGGCGAGGCAGCCTTGAATCTCATGCGCTTTGATCATCGCCGTTAAGACATCTTTGATCGTCAGGGTTCTATCCGTTGTACGGGACAACCAATCAGCGATGGCCAGAATTGCGCCTAAGTTGTCTGAGGGATGCCCCCACTCTGCCGCCAGCCAAGTATCGTTGAAATCTAACCAACGAATCATCGTTCCGATATTGAAGGCAGCTTGTACCGGATCTAGGACAAAGGCCGTTCCCGGGACTTTGACCCCATGAGCAATGCTCAGGCCTGGGACGATGGGACCCAGGAGCTTTTTACAGGCCGGGTACTCGAGCGCTTCAAATCCGCAACCCAGCGTATCCAGCAGACATAGCCATGCCGTGGTATAAGCAACTGGGGATGTGATCTCGTAGTCTTGGACATAGTCGACAATGTCGCTGAGTACTTGATCGTAGGGCCGGTTGGATTGATTGACTGTATGAGACATTGCGCTTATCGCTTCTCCAGGGGGACAAATGGCCGATTCTCGGGACCGGTGTAATGGGCGCTCGGACGGATAATTTTATTGTCCATGCGTTGCTCGATGACATGCGCGACCCAACCCGAGGTGCGAGCCACGACAAAAATGGGGGTAAAAAATGCGGTGGGGATCCCCATCTGTTGAAAGGCGACGGCGGAAAACCAATCGAGATTCGGGAACATCTTTTTTGTCTCCCACATGACCGATTCGATCCGTTCGGCGACGGCATAGAGCTGGGTTGTCGGATTGTCTGCGGAGAGCATTCGCGCAGTTTTTTTAATAATCGCATTACGCGGATCAGAGACTGTGTAAACGGGGTGGCCAAAACCCATGACAACCTCTCGCTTCTCAATGCGCGAGCGGATATCGGCCTCGGCTTGGTCAGGCATGGCATAGCGCTCTTGGATCTCAAGGGCTGCCTCATTGGCCCCGCCATGTTTTGGCCCGCGCAGCGCACCGATCGCCCCGGTCATCGCCGAGTAGACATCTGAACCCGTGCCGGCGATTACCCTCGCGGTAAAGGTGGAGGCGTTGAACTCGTGTTCGGCATAAAGAATTAAAGACGCGTGCATGGACTTAACCCAGAGATCACAGGGTGGCGCACCGTGCAGAAGATGCAAAAAATGTCCGCCAATGGAATCTTGATCGCTCTCCACGCTGATGCGCACACCAGTTCGGGCAAAGTGGTACCAGTAGAACAAGATTGAGGTTTGGCAGGCGATGAGCTGGTCGGCGATATCGCGCGCGCCGACTGGGTCCCGGGATGACGCCTCTGGCCGCAATGCTCCCAAGGCTGAAACACCAGTGCGTAGCACATCCATCGGATGGGTGGTGGGAGGCAAATGCTCCAGGATGGATTTGACTTCGTCGGGTAGCCCGCGGAGCGAAACGAGTTTTGCCTCGTAGGCCGCCAACTGCGCACGATCGGGCAGTGCTCCGTGGATCAGTAAGTAGGCGACCTCTTCGAAGCTGCAGCCATGCGCTAAATCGGCAATCTCATAGCCCCGATAGTGCAGGTCATTTCCAGATTTTCCAACGCTACACAAAGCGGTGTTACCTGCAGCGACTCCCGAAAGAGCGACGGATTTCTTTGCCTTGAGTTGGACCATTTATTTTTTACCTAATATTTCATCGAGCGCTTTCTCATGAGCATGATAATTAATCCGCTCATAGAGCTCTTCTCGGGTTTGCATGGTATGAATCAGATTCTGCTGCGTGCCTTCTGCGCGGATGACTTCGTAGACCTTTTCCGCCGCTTTATTCATCGCCCTGAATGCCGACAGGGGATACAAAATCATGGCCACGCCATGTGCGCTCAGCTCGTCACGAGTGTAGAGCGGGGTCAAACCAAACTCGGTGATATTGGCCAGAATGGGCTTGGCTAGTGCGCTACTAAACCTCTGATAATCATGGAGCGTGGTAATCGCCTCGGGAAAGAGAAGATCGGCCCCGGCCTCGACATAGGCCCCTGCCCGCTCGATGGCCGCGTCGATTCCTTCACTGGCGACCGCATCGGTGCGGGCCATGATTAAGAAATTGTCATCGGTGCGGGCATCGACTGCCGCCTTGAGGCGATCCACCATTTCGGCCGTGGAGACGACCTCCTTGTTGGGGCGATGCCCGCAACGTTTCGCACCGACTTGATCTTCGATGTGCATGGCAGCTGCACCGGCTTTGATTAAACCTTTGACCGTGCGCGCGATCTTCAGCGCGGTTGTCCCGAATCCGGTGTCCGCGTCGACTAACAGTGGCGTGTCGCAGACATTGGTTATTCGACGCACGTCGGTGAGCACATCCTCTAACTTCGTAATTCCCAGATCGGGAATCCCCAGAGAGCCGGCCGCCACTCCTCCACCCGAGAGATAAATGGCACGGTAACCGGCCCGCTTGGCCAAAAGCGCATGGTTAGCGTTAATCGCACCGATTATCTGTAACGGCTTTTCGTCGTGCAGGGCCTGTTTAAAGGCCAGCCCTAAGCTTTTCACATCGGTAAGCCTATAGGCCTATCTATCAACTGTAAAAACCCTTTCACTCTGGGAATTCTCGCTGCTCGGACAAGGTTTACCTGGGAATCAGATGCGGTGGAACTTGGGCACCAAGCATACCGGGAAAAGGTCGGAACAGAGTTCCGCCTCCTTGTCGGCGCCGGCCG
>CALAPX010000072.1 GCA_937888355.1 uncultured Spartobacteria bacterium | reverse complement strand
ACGAAGCCTGACCTTTTACCTCAGGGCCGTGCGGAAGCCGCATGGATACTGGGCTGCCGCTATGACGCTGGAAGAGTTTGAACGAATTGCCCTTTCCGCGTATCTATACATTCAGCATCAAGAACGTCCTGCCGTCAAAGGCAGGGCTGCCAACCGAGGAGGAGAACCCACGGTGGCTTGGTGCGGGAGAGCGAGTCTCTTCCGTACCAATGCGCTGGTCGATCGGATCGACCGGAAAGCAAAATCTCCCTTGGTGCGTTTAAGGAAACGCCCAAAATGACCAAGACAAAACCCGCCGCCTATGCGGCGCTCCCCCAAGGATGCGTGCTATCGTTGCGCACGCACCCCCGCAATCCCAACCACCACCTCTGGTGGAACAACGGCACCTGGTGGCTCCACGCCACCGTGCACCGACCCGACTACACCAAGCAGCGCCTGCGTCTGCCGCTGGAAACGAAAAATGTCGGCCTTGCACGGTCGCGGCGCGACGCCGTGTTCGGCGGATGGAGCGGCGCGCTCCAGAAGGAGGCGGCGTGAACTATTTGAAAATTCTCTCCGTTAGCTCCTCGCGCGTCATCCCAAGATGCGCTGCCACATCGGACAATATTCCGGACAGAGTTCCCACGCGTAGCGGACTGTGCTTCGGCACGGTAACATGGTGTTCGCCGTTCACCGAAGTGGTCAGCCGCATATGGCTTCCGGTTTGGCGCGTGAGTTCATGCCCGCATAATCGCAGGGCTTTGACCAAATCATCACCGTCCAGATCGCGGGGCAATCTCATGACGGCGAAAACTTCAGGCGGCGAGGATCTCTTCCTTCACGATGTGCAAGCGCACGACCCGGGGAGCTTTGCCCGGCTCGAAGTGGCATTGCACCGCATCGGCCACCTGCTTGCGGAGATCCTCCATCGAGTCCGCCTCGGTGAAGATGGCTTCTCCCAAAGCGCGCGCTGTGTAACCGCCTTCCGGGGCTTCCTCGACCATGAAGATCAACTCGCTCATGACGGAACCATACCCAACACCGGCGTCGACCGCAAACCGGATTCCGCCCCTAACTCCATGCTCCCCGCTCCAAGCTCCATGCTTGCGGCCCTCCGAAAGGAGGCCGCGTGAGCAAGATCACTCGCCGAAACTTTCTCATCACCGGTGCGGCGGCCGTGGGTTCATGCTTCGTGCCGTCGTGGTTGTTGCGTCGCGCGGCCGATTACGAAAAGACGACCGGCGGCATCTTCATCGATCCGCCCGAGTCCGCGCGCAACATCCTCTACGCCGTCGATCAGGACTACCACTTCCAGTTCGCGCTCAACGGACGCACCGACGAGCTGCCGGCGCAATTCACCTGGCGCGAATACTTCCGCGACCACGTTTACATCGATCCGGATGATCATCTCGACGTGCGCAAATGGCTGCGCGATGAAGGCGCTTTCTACTTCGACCGCGACAACCTTCGTTATGCCTACCGGCATCTGCATTTCCTCGACCATCAGGTCGACGATCGCATTTGGGAGAACTACCTCGAAGGTCCCTACGCCGTTTACAGCTCACCCGAGGCCCGCGCTTTGCACTACTTGGATGCGCTCCCCCTGGCCAACGGCACCGGAGCCGGTGATCCGCTCGGCGACTTGAAGTTCTACTACGGCACCATGCCTGGTGCGGACTGGCATTTCGTCAACGCCGAAGGCCGCGAAGTCCTCACCGCCCTGCAACACCGTCTGCGCGAGCTCGGCGAATCCACCGAGATCGTCATCGTCAAATGATCGACCTCGAACGCGCTGAAGATGAGGCCTACGAGCGGTTGGTCGGACGGATTCAGGAAGTTTTCGGTCCAGAGATCCGCTCCTGTGCCTACAACAAAACGCAGGAAGCCATCCTCAACACGATGATCGCGCAAGCCATCGACCGCAGCGGCGGTTGCGATGGCGTCACCATTGCACAGCTCCACGGGATCAAAGAGCTTCTGGAGAATGAATTCACCTTGGCCGCCGCCCTGGACGACGAGGACTAGTTGTTGCCCGCCCGCAGCCTCATTGGCGCAGTTCCGTCGCGGGACACTTCAACATTCTTAAGAATGTTGGAGTATCAGCAGGGGAGAGTCCGGGGAGTGAGGGTCAGCCTTACGACGCACAAAGGCCTTTCGGCTGACCACGGAAAACGCAAAACTGTCTTCTCCCCACTTGCGGGCTCCCATGACTATCCAGGAATTCCGAAATCTTGCCGTCGGTGATGCGCCGGTTGTCCTTCTCGAAGGGCGGCGGGCCATTTCGGACGAGGGCGCCTCCTTGGCGCGTGGGTTTGCCAACCGGTTGGCTCGGGAGTTCGTCCGCTTGCGATTCCGGTCCGGCAACGCCGAGGGCAGCGACGAGGCATTTTCCGCAGGCGTGGCCGAAGTCGATGCCTCGCGTCTGCAAGTCATCGCACCTTACGCCTCGCATCGAAAGAAGGTGCGGTATGCCGATGCGCTTTATTCGTCCCCCGAATTCCTCTCCAAGGTTCAGGAAGCGGCGATTACCGAAGCCACGGTGGCTGCGACTCCGCGCAACGC
>CALAPX010000071.1 GCA_937888355.1 uncultured Spartobacteria bacterium | reverse complement strand
GGTTGATGTGGGCGCCGGGGTCTCGCCGCTACCTTTGCGTTTGGCCAGTCGGGGAATCAAAGTCACAACCGTTGACTATAGCCGTAATGTGCGAGCCTTGAAAGATCGTGAAAAGTGGACCGAGTGGGGATTCTTGGATTACTCCCTCCTTGATCCTTCGATAAGCTCCTATAATAAGCCTCTTTCTAAAGTGGACCTCGAGGCCGGTTCTCTGGATGCATTTTACTGCATTAGCGTGATTGAGCACACTCCAAGGTCGCTACGCATCGAAATGCTCGAAACGGCGGCACAGCTTGTCAGGGCAGGAGGCTGGGGAGTGGTCACCTTGGACCTCGTTCCCCGTACCCGGCGACTCCGCAATCGTGATCGAGGTCGCAAAGTCGAGGACGACAAAATTCATGGCACGGTTGACGATTTTGTCGATGAAGCGGCGATGGCAGGCTGGAAACTAGAAACCACCGAAATCGCAAAGCAGATTCCTGGCGCCGCGACGGATGTGGCAATGCTTGTATTCCACAGGACCGCAGACCCCGCCCCAACCGCGGAGGCACGGCGCTGCGTTGTTGCGAACGGCGACTCGGCAAGCCTGCAAGAACGGTTCTCCAAAATCTATCGGCGCGGAGGCTGGTCCGGTGGCAAAGCGGGTTCCGCCTCGGGAGCGGGTTCCAGTTTGGAATACACGAAAAACCTCCGGCAAAATCTTGGGGCACTGCTCGAAGAACTCCGGGTCTTCACTTTTCTTGACGCTCCGTGCGGTGACTTTGCCTGGTTCAAAGAGGTTGAGGTCCCAGAAGGGATGGTTTACTTAGGCATGGATGTGGTGCGTGACCTGATCCGTGCCAATCAGTCAAAATTCGCCTCCCGCCACCGCGTTTTCTTTGCCGGCGACATCACAGCCGACCCCCTCCCGAGTGCCGACCTCATGATGTGCCGCGATTGTTTATTTCATCTTTCGGACGACGATTGTTTTGCGTTTCTCCAAAACTTTATTGCCAGCGACATTGACGCCCTTTTGCTTACTTGTCACCGAAACACGGCGAACAATGACCTCCCCCCGGGGAAGGGATTCCGACAAATAAACTTCCGCTTGCCTCCCTTCTCCTTTCCGGAACCGCGAAAAGCTATCGAAGACTACGTGAATGGTTTCCCCGCTCGCGACGTCTGTTTATGGCAGGCGGAGGAGCTCCGAGCTGCACTGGCTTCGCGAAAAAATGGGACCACAACGTGAAGGACCTCTTTTTTACAGGAAAGCCCGGCACTCACTGCAGGTCAAACGAGGCGGTTTACTCTTTCTTGCACGCGAATCTGGTTTGTCTCCGGTTCTTCTCGAATGAACTGTGCCTGACTCAAGCGCCCAGTGTTCACGTCGGCACCTTTAGTCACTATAGTTTTCGCGCCTTGTGAGGGCAGTTATGGTAATTAGCGCAGCACGTATCTCGGAATTTGGACGACGCGAAGCGCAATTGCCTAAACTTGTTCCAAAAATACTGGGTACCGACTTAAACCGGGACGGCCAGCATTGATGCTGAGGCTAGGAAATCCTTTAGTCACCCTTTTCTACCCCTATCCCTGCAGCACACTCCGGGAGGGGAAACTCCGATGCCCAGTTGTCGTCAGTTTATCGCCATAACGCCCCGCTGCGGGAGCACATGGTGGTGCGATCTGCTTGCTCACGCGGGCTTAGGTCGCCCGGCGGAATTTCTCAACGGTGATGGCCTGTGGCGCAAATCACGCCCCCCCATTACTCCACTTATCTCCTGGGCTGAACTGCACCAAGGCATGGCATGCTCGTCCGGCACGGAGCAATACGACCTCAAAGCAAGCTGGTTCCAATTCATGCCATTGCTCGACCCGCCGCTGGAGACAACTCTGACAACGGAAGGTTTTCCAAACACCATATGGAGTTACCTTACGCGTCGAGACCTGCCGGCCCAGGCTCTCTCACTGTACCTTATGCGGAGAGTTGGCTCGGCTCACTCGCGCAAGGGCCAGGCCAAGCCCGTGTTTGAGGCAACTTGGTTTCATCCCTCTCCGGCAAATCATGAGGCACTGATGTGCTGGTTGCTGCACATCGTCCAGCAGGAGTATGGTTGGGAAGCTTTTTTCTTGCGTCACAGCATCAAGCCTTGGCGCTACATTTATGAAGATATCGCACAGCACCCGGTCCTCAGTCTTCGCCGGTATTTACGACATGCCGATCTCCGGGGAGTCCGGAGGGCGGAGCTCACATTAAGCCCCGCGGTCTGCGCTCGTCGTGCCACGAGACGCTCGAGGTTTGTCAAACGAGATTACCCCACAGCCGCTTCGAGGGACTTGCTGGCGAGCTTCAAACATAGATTTGCCCGACAGCTTTCGACTATCGACGAGCTGCGCGGGAAAGAGGCGGCTGCCTCACTCATGAAAATCTGCGCGATGAGCCGGTTAGACCGCAGTGAGATGAAAGGGCTTTAAGCACAGTCACCTTTTGCTTGCGTCCCTGACATGCGGAACAGCCGCCTCCAAATAAGTCCCTCACCTACTGCCCGTGACTCAAACTCCGCACAATTCGGCCCTAGTTCCGCCCGGGCACGCCCGCGCTGGCTACAACCAGGCTCTTGTCCTTGCACCATCGCCATCTCCGACGCTGGAGTATTATTTTTCGCATGTCGCAGACAAAGTGCCGTCTGGAAACATCGAAACTTGCTACGCATCCCGTCCCTACGTGAAGCGTCCGAAACTCCAAC
>CALAPX010000070.1 GCA_937888355.1 uncultured Spartobacteria bacterium | reverse complement strand
GGCGAGGTTATGCGCAGTGCCAGGGCCGGTCCGCGCCCACACAAAGGTGGCAAGGGCGGCGACAAACAGCTCGACGACCATGCCCGCGGTGCCGACCAGCACCCGCTGCCACCGGTGGCGGAAGCCCCAGGCGGCGCTGGCATCCATGTAGGGTATGGGCGTGAAAATCATCAGCATCACGCCCATCACATGCACCTCGCCGCCGTAGCGCTTGCAGAAGGCCGCGTGGCCAAACTCATGCAGCGTTTTGATGAGCACCAGGCCGAGGTAAAGCAACGGGAGGTTGTCGGGCGAAAGCGCCGACTGGCCTTGCACCTGCAAGTCGTCCACATGCTGGAAGGCGACGTTGAGGGCTGCGCCCACCACTGCCAGCCAGAGCAACACGCCCGCGGGGCTGATGAGCCAGCGGATATAGGGCAGCGCGAGGTTGAGCAGCGCGTCTGGATCGAACAACGGGAACCGCGCGAACATGATGTTCAACAGGCGCGCCTGAGTTTCCCGCTGGCGGGTCTTTTCAAAGCGCTCGAACAGCTTCGTCGTGTCAGCGGCCTGATCGTAAAGGAGGAGGTTTGCCTTGTAGAGCTGGCCCAGCAACTGGATCACCGCCTCCTGTCCGGGAGCCGCGTCAGGAAACTTCTCGATGCATTCCTTCCAGACCTGCTCGACCGTGCGGTCCGGCCGAAGCCGGCCAACGAACGCCCACGCCTCCGGGCGCAGCCGGAAGAACTGTTGGTTGAACGCGTTCTCCAATACGATCCAGCGCTGGCTGCGGAAAATCTGCCGCCGGGCATTGACACCCTGGCGCAGGGAGATCTTCTGGTTCGCGACGCGATACCAGGACTCGCTGAAGGTGGGTTGCGATTCGGCCATGGCCAGCGCTTACGTAATCAGGGCGTGAATTGATCGGGTAGTTGCCATGGTGTCGGAGGTTACCACCAGAAGAACATCCGCAGAAAATCCACCGTGCGGTGCGTGGCCACCCAGAACGGCGTGCGTTTGCCGACTTCGAGCTTGCATAGCCCGCTCATGCCGGGGCGCCACCAAGGTTCAGGCTTGTTCACGAATTCAAGGCGGGCAATGTAAAAATTCCCCTGGCTCTTCGCTGCGGCGGCGGGCTCGATCCGCACAATCCGCACGGGAAACTTCAGTCGCGGCTGACTGACGAACGCGATTTCTCCCGCCTTTTTGTTGAGAATTTCGTGCACATCGCGTTCGTTGATCTCGGCCTCCACGTAGAGCGTGTCGGTGCGCGCCAGGCGGAAAAGCGCCTCGCCCTGCTTTACGGGTGCTCCGAGTCGCTGGCGCAAGTCGCCCTCTATCAGAATGCCGTCATACGGAGCCCGGCTGACGGCCAGCTTGAGCCGGTGGCGAATCACATCCAGCCGGGCGCGCACTTGTTCCGCCAGCGCCTCCGCAATGCGCATCTCGGCGAGCGCCCCGGCGGCCCGGGCCTTCTCCGCCTCGCGCAGGTAGCGGTTCAAGTCCGCCAGCGCACCGGCTTCTTCGAGCTCCAGATCCACCGTGTTCAGGCTGAAGAGTTCCTCGTTCTGCTTCACCACGTCGCCGGGCCGGATCGTGGATTGGGCGATGAACCCGTCGAAAGGCGCGGTCACATGCGTGATGTCCTCGCTGCGCAGGATGAAATTGCCCTCCACGCGGTAGTTCCAGATGGGCAGACAGACGATCACAAGCAAGACAGCCACGAGCAAGGTAAAAACTTTGGCCCAGGTGTGCTCGGGGCCAACCAGCCGTCCGAGTTGCTCCTTTGTTGTCGCCGCCCAACGCGCACCGAACCAGCGATCCTGTTTCTTGAGGTCGGCCAGTCGGCGGGAGGCTTGGTCACAGGACAACCGGAGTTGCTGCACCTCCAGTTCGGTAAATGGTCGATTCTGCCGCTCGCAGGTCAACACGGCGACGGGTGTGTCATCCACGCGCAAGGGCAGCGAACAAAGATGGCTGACTGACTGATCACGGCTGAACTTCTCATGATCGCGCGCCACGGCGGCGAATCCCTCTGGAACGGGCCAGACGATTTCCTCGTCCTGATCGAGCGTCTCTTCCATCGCCGCTTCGAGCGCTTGCGCGGCGGCCATCTTGCGGTCGAATTTCTCCGTGCGGCTGATAGTGCGCAGGCGGATGTAGCCACTCTCCATCCAACCCAAGCTCACGCGATCACAGCCATGCCGGGTGGCCAGGCCGTTGCACAGCGCAAGTGAGGCGGCGAGGAAGCGCTTCTCCTCGTTCACTGCGGCCATGAGGTCCAGGGTGTTGGCGAACTTCTCCACGTCAGCCCGCGCCTGCTGGCTGACATGGTTTTGTTGATACGAGGCGGGGGTGTCGCTGACCAGTTGCAGGCGCAACATGACTTCTCGGGCCTGCGCCTCGGTTGCGCTGAGCAGCAAAAAAGCGCCGATGCAGACGTCTTCGGGGCGATGTAACTGCAACCGCACGGCAAGCGCGTAGTTGCGAGTGTCGGGCATGGCCGTCACATCCAGCAACCGCTCCACCGCACCTCGCTCGGCGGCTTCCGCCGCCAGTTCGGAGAGAGAATTTGTGAAGGTGAGCACTGAACGGTCGGCATGCCCGGTTCCAGCCCATTCACCAATCTTGCGCCACTGGGCGGGGTTCGCCGCGGCGCGCAGGACAAGCACGCCCCGGCAGGCACCGGCCAGCGTGCTCGCAGCCTCGATAAATGAAGCCCAGAATTCGGTCGGCGTGCCGCTGAATCGGCGCAGTCTGGCCAGTTCAGCCAGTGCGCGCTCATGGGCCGCTGCGAGGTTAGTTGACACGGGCACCCTCCTCCAGGATCACGCGCCCAGCTCCGCCGGGGCGGATTTTACCTTCCGGATTTTCAAACAACAGTCTCACCTTGAGCAAGCCGCTCGAAGCGTCCACCACCGGCGAGATGAAATGCACTTTACCGGTTACGGCTACGATGTTGTCGCCGGATTCGAGTTCGAGTTTCAGGGGTTGTCCAAGTTTGAGGCGGCTGCCAGCTTTCGCGTCCATGTTGCTAACGAAGTAGCAGTGCGTCGTGTCTACCAGGCGGACGAGCTTCTCGTTGGCCTGGCAGGCCTCGCCCACTTTCTTAAAATGCTCGACGATGACTCCATCGAAGGGCGCAAAGACGTGCCGCCGCCGCAGCGACTCAACAGCGAGGTCATATTCGAGCTTTTCCCGCTCTTCGGCCGCCATGGTCTTTTCGTAATCAGCCGTCGCTTGTTTATACTCAAGCTGTTCCTTGGTCTTAGCCACGAGCGCCTTCTCTTGGTCGGTGACCGCCTGCTTGTGTAGAAGCTTCTCGGCCTCCTCGGTGACCAGAATCTTGTCCCGTTCTGCCACCGCTTGCTTGTATTCCAGCTCCTTTTTGTCCAGTTGCTCCTGGCTCACTGACTTGGATGTCTTGAAGAGCTTGCGGGTGCTGTCCAAGTCCGAAGTCAGGGTCGCAATCTGGGCTTCTGCGAGTTTCAACTCTACTTTGCTTTCGGCAACGAGCTTGCGAAGCTCCGCCTGCGCCTCCGCGAGCTTTAGTTCCGCCTTGCTCTCTGCGAGCACCCTCCGGATTTCCACTTGCGTCTCGGCGAGTTTCAATTCGCTTTTGTTTTCCCAAATCAGCCGGCGCCGCTCGACATCCAACTCCTCCAGTTGTTTGTCCAATTCGATGATGGCTTCGCCAGCGCGGACGGGGTCGCCTTCCTTGAATTTCAGGGCGTGGATGATGCCGATGGTCGCCGATCCGAGCGTGGCATCGTGAACCGGTTCGGTGATCCCGCTGGCCGTCACAGCGCTTTGGGCCAGAACCGACGGCCCGGCTAGACCTGCCATCAGCAGGCCAAGACAGAGTCTTAGATTGGTGTTCATGCTAATATCATCCGGCGATTGATGCGGAAATCCAAGCGACGCCTCAGCTCGTCTCACTTACCTGGTAGGCAGGCGTGGAGGGATACGACCGCTGGCGCGGTTTGACACTCTTTCCTGCTCGTAAAGGCTTTTGGACGCCTGCGCCAGCTGGGTAAACTCGCGAACATCAATCCCCATCCTTTGGATGCTGCCAACCGTGCGGCGCTCAAGTTCCGGCGGGGTCAGGTCCAGATCGCGTTCGAGGAGCAGGATGCCTTGGATCAAATCCAGTTCGATGCGGGCGCGTTCCGCCTGCACCAAGCTGTCCACCACCGCCACCCGCGCCTCGAAGAGCTTCTCTTCTGTCTCAAGCACGGTCTTGCTGTCCGTTTTGCCCGCGTTGAGCCGGTCAATCTGGGCGTCGAGCACCGTCCGTGTGTAATCGGCAAGAGCTTGCAGGTTGGTCACGTTTGCCGAGGCGCTCCGCGCCTTGCGCAGGGCGGTTTCGATGGCGTTTCCCAGCTGTGTCTCCACCTCTTGAAGGCCGATCAGGCTCTGTTGCACGGCCAGTTTTGCGGCTTCGAGGTCGGCTTTGGATTTGATGCCGCCTTCCAGCGGGATGTGCATTTCCAGTCCCAAGGTCCAAAACGGAAAGTCGGAACGGGTAATCTGATCGAACGAGCTGGCCGGGGAGCCGCCCACCCCGTTCAATCCGTAGCTGGCCTTCAGGTCCAGCTGGGGCCATCGCTGGTTCTTGGCATAGGCAAGGCGGATTTTTGATCCCTCGATTTGCTTGCGGCGGCTGAGGTAGTCCGGGTTCGTGTCGGTTGCGCGCGACATGCAATCGCCAAAGGTAATGGTCAGGGATTTCAGTGCCGGGGTGTCTGTGGTTCGCGTAGTCGGTTGATCGCCTGAAGACCCACTGCTGGCACCCGTCGCCGGCTGACCCATGAAGGAAGCGAGGCGTCCCGCCGCTTCCATGACCTTCTGCTCGGCGTCAGAGCGCCGGGACGCCCGAAACACCACCCCGGCCTGCGCCTGGAGCACCTCGAGTTCGCTCGCCTTGCCCGCCGCCAGCCGGGTGCGGTTGTCGCTTAGGAGAGTTTTGGCGATGTCCAAGGACTCTTGCGCCAGCAGGAGTTGCTCCTGTGCCAGATGCAGGTCCCAATACGCCGCCTCGCTGCCGGCGATGACCTGCATGAACTGCTTGCGGTAATCTTGGAAGGCCGCCTCGGACACAATGGCGGCGAGCCGGATGCCGGCGGTGGTCACCGAGACGCCGGCGTTCTTCAAGAGCGGCTGGGTGAAGCTCAAGCTGAACGAGGACACGTATTCTCCCGCCGGAAACAGCGCCCCGTTCAAGTTGTTGTGAAGCTCTTGCAGGTTAAAGCCCAGACGCACTCGCGTGCCCATGGGTTGAAGCGCCTCGACCCCCAAGTTGTAGGTGTCGTTCTTCTGGTTGAAGACCGTCCCTGTGCCAAACAGACTCTGCGACCGTGCCTGCTCCACGGTGTTTGCCCTACGATTATCTTCTCGCTGGGCGACCCCGACCAAGTCGGGCTCGAAGATACCCTTTTCCCCTTGATACCGCTTGCGGGAGATTTGCCATTCGATCAGGCGCATCTGCGCGGCCTCATTGTGCGCCACCACTCGGTTCAAACATTCCTTCAGCGTCAGGCCGGCATTGGGCGCGGCACTGCTCGCGATCGCGTTCGTTTCCACCCCGGCAGCTAGGCTCCTAGCCAGGCAGGTGG
>CALAPX010000069.1 GCA_937888355.1 uncultured Spartobacteria bacterium | reverse complement strand
AGGTAGTGGGAGACCATCATGATTCCATTTCGCGTGGCGATGCCGGTAAGAGCGATAAATCCGACCATTGAGGCGATCGAAATGGTGCGGTCCGAGAAAAACCAGATCCCTAAGACTGCTCCAATAAAGGCAAGTGGGATGTTCAGCATGACTTGGAGAGCAAGCGAAAGGCTTTGAAATTGGAGGTAAAGAACCAAAAACATGCCAGCAAAACTGGCGGCTCCGAGGATGAGTATCAGGCGCGACGCCGTAACTTGGCTCTCGAATTGGCCCCCGTAGGTAATGAAATAGCCTGGAGGCAGTTCGACTGTGGCGGCGATTTTATTTCTAGCCTCCTCAACGGCGCTGACGAGATCGCGGCCGGCGATATTTGAAGATACATAAATACGGCGCTGACCGTTTTCGCGGTTCACCATGTTAGGTCCCATAGCTTCCTCAATATCGGCTACGAGGCCTAGCGGAACCAGTTGTCCGTTGAGGGTTTCGATCGGAATTTTGCCAATGGATTCCAAGTCGCGGCGAGCGGTGTCGGGCAAGCGAAGGGTGACATCATAGGAACGTTGCCCTTCGAGGACCTTCGTTACCATGCTTCCGCGCAGGGCTAGCTCGGCATAGTGGGCCACTTTTCCAGGCCGAAGACCAAAGAGGGCGGCTTTGTCACGGTTAATGCGGACATGGACCTGGGGAATGAGGGTTTGACGTTCGCTCTGGACATCAGTGAATCCAGGGATGTTTGCAACGATGTCTCTGATTTGTGAGGCGTAATCGCGCAGAGATTCTAGATCGTCACCAAAGACTTTAATCGCCACTTGTGCTTGCACGCCCGAGAGGAGGTGGTCGATACGATGGGAAATTGGTTGTCCCACGCTCGTGAAGATGCCTGGGATCTCAGCAAGTTTGTGGCGGATGTCCGCAAGGATTTCAGCGCGCTGTCGTTTCGAATTGTTTAATTCAAATTCGATCTCTGTGGAATTCACTTCCTGCACATGCTCATCTCCTTCGGCTCTGCCTGTGCGGCGCCCTATAGTGGAGACTTCAGGGACTTCACGGAGCAACTTTTCGGCAACTTGCCCAATACGGGAACTTTCCTCCAGTGAGGTGCCGGGAGGGGTTAGTACAAAGACTGTGGCGCTTCCCTCATTGAACGGGGGCAGAAATTCGTGGCCTAGGAATGGAAGTAGGGTGAGGACACCAAGGAAGGCTGCAATCACGAGAAGGAAGATGGTGTTGGGCATGCGGAATCCAACAGCAAGAACCCGAGCAACGAGCCATTTGAAAAAGCGCACCAGGGCACCTTCTGTTGGATGTGCCATGCGATTCATGCGGGGAAGGAGATAGGAACAAAGCGCCGGCGTTACGGTGACAGCGACCAGCAAGCTTGCCGCAATCGAGACAATGTAGGCGACACCCAGCGGAGCAAAAATGCGCCCCTCGATTCCCCCCAGGGCGAAGAGGGGAATGAAGACAAGAATCACAATGATTGTTGCGAAGACGATAGAATTGCGGACCTCGCGACAGGCTGAAAGAACCACAGCGGCTACGGGTCTAGGGTGTTTCGAGAGGCGGTTCTCTCTCAAGCGACGAAAGACATTTTCGACATCCACAATCGCATCATCGACCAGTTCGCCGATCGCCACCGCAAGGCCCCCGAGGGTCATGGTATTGATGCCGAGGCCGAACCATTTAAAGACGATAAATGAGATCAGCAGGGAGAGTGGAATGGCAGTGAGGGTGATGAATGTCGTTCTAAAATTCAGGAGAAACAGAAAGAGAACAATCGCCACCATGATGCTGCCGTCGCGCAGAGCCCCTTCGACATTGGCGATGGCACGTTCAATAAAATTTGCCTGACGAAAAATATCGTCGTGGATGGAAATGCCACCGGGGAGCGAGGAGCCAAAGATTTCAAGTTCCTTCTCGATGGAGCGAGTAAGAGAGATCGTATCAGCTCCCGGTTGTTTGGCGACGGCCAGGATGACGCCCTTTTTTCCGTTGATGCCAGCTTCGCCGCGTTTTACCAGCGGCCCCCCCTCGCGTATTTCAGCAATGTCACGGAGGAGGATATTTGTGCCGCCAGAGGTTGCTTTGACCACTGTATTGCCGAGATCAGAAGGACCGTCCACGCGAGCGAGATTTCGAATCAATTTTTCCTCATAGGGCTCGAGGAGGAATCCTCCGGAGGAATTCACATTGGTTTCACCAAGAGCAGCCCGTACCTCTTGGAGAGAAATGCCGTATCCAATAAGTTTTACTGGGTCGACAAGGACTTGGTATTCCTTGAGATCTCCGCCTTGGATGGTGACTTGGGACACGCCGGGGATCGCTAGGAGCCGTCGTTTAAGATCCCACTCGGCGAGACCACGAAGTTCCATAGGACCGATCTTCGGGTTGTCGCTGGTAAGGCCGATCGCCATAACCTGCCCCATAATTGAAGAGATCGGACCAAGAAATGGACGAATGCCATCG
>CALAPX010000068.1 GCA_937888355.1 uncultured Spartobacteria bacterium | reverse complement strand
CCGTTCGAGAAGATTGCTTTGCATGAACTGCTTATGAAAAATGAGTTCAGAAAACCTGATGGAGGAGATTTTAACCAAATGGAGTTGTTTGACTTATAACCGGACATTAGTGACCCATTTCATGCAACAAACCCTGCCCGTGACGACCGAAAACGGCAACCTGCGATTTGACAACTGATTCCCTCTTGCCGCAGGCGGGTGTTCACGCCATTTTTATCCGCCTATGCCTACTATCGCTATCGTATTTGGAGTCCTCCTCAGCGCCCTCGGCCTTGGAGCCTATCTCGGCACCGCTTCACAGAGTATTACCGCACTCATTCCCGCCTTTCTGGGCGCACCGATTCTTCTGTGCGGCATCCTTGGCGGGATCTTCCCGAAAGCCCGGATGCATGTCATGCACGTTGCAGTCCTTCTTGGCCTTCTCGGCACAGCCGGCGGCCTCGGCATGGGACTCCCGAAACTCGGCACCCTGATCGCAGGCACTGCAGAACGCCCCATCGCCGTTTCCCTTCAGCTCGCCATGGGCGCGATCTCACTCGCCTTTGTCGCCTTCTGCGTCAAATCCTTCATTGACGCCCGCCGCGCACGCAACTCCTGACGACTCCTGCGACCTCGAACCCTGTTGAATATCTCCCCCGCCAAATACCTGGGCAATGCGTTGGCCGTTTGCGACTCAAAAGTTGAGTCGCAATGCCATCTCCTTGCATCCAATCTCGATGGTGCCAGATCACGCAAAGCCTCGGTATTTCTCTGTGGAAACGGCGGCAGTGCTTCCAATGCGAATCATTGGGCAAATGACCTCCTTTACGGGGCAGGCCATACTGGGCTTGGCGGGATTCGGGCTCATTCGCTCAGTGCAAATACCGCAGTCACATCCTGCTTGGCCAATGATACCGGCTACGAAAACATCTTCTCCGCCCAACTTGAGGTTCTTGCTTCTCCAAGGGACATCCTGATCACGCTCTCGGGCAGCGGAAATTCGTCCAATATCATTCGCGCCCTTGAAAAAGCGAATGCCTTGGGACTCGAGACCTGGTGTATTGTTGGTTTCGACGGCGGCAAAGCAATTGGCTTGGCGCAACACGCGATCCACTTCCGAATCGACAACATGCAACTCGCCGAGGACCTGCAAATGATGGTTTGCCATCTGGTTACCCTCGCCCTCACTACCCCCCGGAATGCCTAAAAAAAAGATTCTATCGTATGAGGAAGCTACTGCCGTCTTTGAAGAAGAACGCTTCAATGGCCGCCGTATCGTACAATGCCATGGCACTTTCGACCTGATTCACCCAGGCCACATCATCCATCTCGAGGAGGCGCGGGCCCTCGGTGACCTTCTTGTGGTCACTGTAACCGATGAGACCCATGTCAACAAAGGCCCGGGTCGCCCGTACTTCAATGATGCGCTCCGCACACGCACCCTCGCCGCACTAGAATGCGTGGATCATGTTGTCTTGATTCCCTTCACCGCTGCAGTGGAGGCAATCCGCCTCGTCAAACCTCACATCTACTGCAAGGGCACAGAATACGAGGAATCGTCAAATGACGTAACGGGAAACATCCACGATGACCTCACTGAAGTGGCTACCCATGGCGGTGAGGTGCGATATATCGGCTCGGTGGTCTACAGTTCAACTCGCCTCCTCAATCGTCACTTCAAGCACATCCCCGAACCAGTCCGTACCTTTTGCGAGGACCTTGCCTCTCGCACCTCAGCCAAACAGATCCGTGAAGCCGTCGATGCTTTCTCTGACCTTCGCATTCTTGTCGTCGGTGACACGATCATCGATCAATACGCTTACCTCAAGGTCCAAGGTCTCACCTCGAAGAACCGCATTATCTCAGGCCGCTTCCTTGATCAACAAACCCATCTTGGCGGCGCCCTTGCCGTTTTCCGACATGTGAAAGAATTCACCCAAAAGGTGCGTTTCTCGAGCCTCCTTGGCACCGAACCTTGGGTGGATGACCTCCTCGCAGAAGCACTTGCAGAGTCTGAGGACGCAACCATCCGAGAACCCTCTTTCAGAACAGTTGTCAAAAAGCGCTACGTTGAACCCCTACTTTCAGAAAACGAGATATCGAAACTCTTCTCGGTAAATTTTCTCAACGATGAACCTCCATCGGAAGCCGTTCAGGAACGCATCCTCGCCGGGCTCCGCCGCGAGATGAAATCCTGCGATGCCGTTCTTCTCGCTGACTTTGGCCATGGTCTGATGCAGGGAAAAATCCGTGCTCTTGTCCAAGAGGAGGCCCCCTTCCTTGTGCTCAACTGCCAAACGAACAGCAACAACCACGGCTTTAATATCATTACCCGCCAATATCAACGGGCCGACGCCCTCTCCCTGGACAATCAAGAAATGATGCTCTCCTGCGGCCACCGCCACTTTGATCCTGACCAGGAACTTGCTGCCATCGCCAATTCCTTCAGCGCCCGTTGCGCATGGTTTACCCGGGGTAGCGTCATGACTCACGGCTTTGCAAAAAACTCCGCTCCGGTTCACATTCCCCCACTGGTCACGGATGTCACCGACACGGTCGGAGCGGGTGATGCCTTTTTCTCTGTCGCCGGCCTAGCCGCTGCGGCGAACCTGCCACTCGACATCTCGACGTTCCTCGGCCAACTCGCCGGCGCGCAGGCTGTCAACATCGTGGGCAACGAACGCCCGATCTCAAAACCCGCGCTGCTTAAGGGCGCCATGTCCCTTCTCCACTTTTAACCATGCATTGCATCGTCACCGGCGCGGCGGGATTCATCGGGAGCCATCTTGTCGATATGCTTCTTGCAAACGGTCACTCAGTTCTCGGGATCGATGACCTCAGTACCGGTCGCCATAAAAACCTTACCACCGCTGCCGCAAATCCAAGTTTCCAGTTCCTAGAAAAAAATATCCGCCAGCTTTCCAAGGACGATCTTCCCTTCGACTCCTGCGACTGGTTTTTCCACCTTGCCGGTCGGGCCGATCTTGTTCCCTCGATTGTCAATCCCGAGGACTATTTCCAAGTCAATGTCCAGGGTACCTTCCGCGCACTCCAACTGGCACGCGATCTTTGCGTGAAGCGATTCCTCTACGCGGCCAGCTCCACTTGCTACGGAATCCCTGACATCTACCCGACCCCTGAATCCACGCCCTGCAAACCCGAGCATCCCTATGCGCTCACCAAGCTTATGGGCGAGGAAATGGTCATGCACTGGCATCGCGTGTATCAACTTCCCGCCGTCTCGCTGCGCCTCTTTAATGTCTACGGTCCGCGCAGCCGGACCACGGGAGCCTACGGCGCGGTCTTTGGCGTCTTCCTTCGCCAAAAACTCGCCGGCGTGCCGTTCACTGTAGTTGGCGACGGGTCGCAAACGCGTGATTTCACATTTGTTTCCGATGTCGCCTCGGCCTTTGTGGCCACGGCAAAATCCAATATCTCCGGCGACATCATGAATGTCGGCTCGGGCCACACCTACGCTGTCAGCCGCCTTGTCGAACTCCTCGGCGGCGAAAAAACCACCATTCCCCGCCGTCCGGGCGAGCCCGATTGCACCTTTGCCGACACCGCAAAAATCCGCATCTGCGTCGGATGGCAGCCTTCCGTTCCTCTCGAGAAAGGCGTCGCCCGCATGCTGGAAGTCATCGATGACTGGCGTGATGCCCCGCTCTGGAACGAACAATCCATCGCCCATGCCACCGCCGACTGGTTCAAGCACCTCGGCCACACCTCATGAAAAATCCAGACCTCAATACCATTTTCGTCACCGGAGGTGCCGGATATGTCGGCTCCGTGCTTGTTCCACTCCTCCTCGAAGCCGGCTACAGGGTCCGAGTCCTCGATCTTTTCATTTATGGGAAGCACGTCTTTGACGGAATCCCTGCTGCCCACCGGCAGCATCTCGACGTCATCGAAGGTGACCTGCGTGACACCGCGCTCCTTAAAAAATCCCTCCCCGGCAGCGATGCGGTAATCCACCTTGCCTGCATTTCGAACGATCCAAGCTTCGAGCTCGACGCCGCCTTGGGCCGCTCGATCAACTACGAGGCCTTCATGCCGCTTGTTGACATCGCCAAGGACAGTGGCGTCCGGCGCTTCATCTATGCCTCCTCATCCAGCGTTTATGGTGTGAAGGAGGAACAAAATGTCACCGAGGACCTCCCCCGCGAACCACTCACTGACTACTCGCGCTTCAAAGCCATGTGCGAAGACGAACTTGAAAAACGCCGCGCTCCGGGCTTCACCACACTCACTCTCAGACCTGCCACCGTCTGCGGTTGGTCGCCGCGCCTCCGCCTCGACTTGTCGGTGAACATTCTCACCAACCATGCGGTGAACAAAGGCAAGATCACCGTCTTCGGTGGTTCCCAACTGCGCCCGAACTTCCATGTCCGCGACTGCGCCGAACTCTATGTGAAGTGCCTTGCTCTTCCCTCCGCGCAAATCGATGGAAAGGTCTTCAATGCCGGCTACCAAAACCTCTCCCTCGACGCCATTGCCGATAAAGTACGCGCCATCGTTGGCTCCCATGTCGACATCACCCACACCCCCACGGACGACAGCCGCTCCTACCACATCTCCTCGGAAAAAATCCTCCGCGAGCTCGGCTATTCACCCCGCTTCACGATCGAAGATGCCATCCGCGAACTCGTCGAAGCCTTTGCCGCTGAAAAAATCCCCGACTCGTTTACCAATCCACTCTATTTTAATATCAAACGCATGCAGGAGCTTCAGTTAAAGTAAGCTTTTTTCGAATGAACGCTGATCTCGATCAGATTTCCCGCGAAATCCGCTTTCGCCTTATACAGATCTCGTATGAAGCAAAAAGCGCCCACCTTGCTGGTGCGCTTTCCTGTGTTGACCTCCTCGTCGCCCTCTATTGGCGCATCTTAAAAATCGACCCGATCGCTCCCGAAGCAAACGACCGTGACCGCCTTGTCTTTAGCAAAGGCCATGCTGTAAGCGCCCTTTATGCGGTTCTGGCAAAGCGCGGATTCTTTTCCGAGGAAACCCTCGCGCTCTACAACCAACCCGGCGCTGCGCTTCCAGAGCAACCTTGCCCAGGCCTGACGCCCGGCGTCGAGTGGGCCACCGGATCGCTCGGCCACGGCTTGGGTGTTGGTCTTGGGATGGCTCGCGCCTCATCGATCCAAAAGAATCCGCATGCCACATTCGTCCTGATGAGCGACGGGGAATGCCAGGAAGGAAGCGTCTGGGAAGCCGCCATGCTGGCTCCTAAGCTGAAAACCGGACCCCTCACTGTCCTGGTGGACTTCAACGGTTGGCAGGCCACCGGCCGCTCCCGTGAGATCATGCAATTGGAACCCCTCGTTGAAAAATGGACTGCTTTCGGTTGGGATGCTTGCGAGGTCGATGGCCACTCGATTCCAGAAATCCTGGCCGCCCTCGAAAAGCCGCGCGATGGCCGCCCGCGCGCCATTATCGCCCGCACGATCAAAGGCAAAGGCGCCTCCTTTATCGAGGACGACAACAACTGGCACTATCGCTCGCCATCGGCTGAGGAAGTCGAAGTCGCCGCCAAGGAATTACAGATTTCCCTATAGTTCTTGCCCAAAGCAGCCGCCATTATACATTACGATGTATGGTTAGGACTCAAATCTATCTCACAGAAGAAGAAAACACGGCTATTTCTAGGTTGAGCAAGGTTCTTGGAGGGGGGAAAAGCCAAATCATCCGACAAGCGATAGACGAATTTATCCAGAAGAGAGAGTCCTCGCGGCGTTTGAATGCTTTGCGAGAAGCCTGCGGAATGTGGGCGGACCGCACGGATCTTCCGGATTTCAGAGCCTTGAGGGAGTCGTTCGATCGTTTCTAATGTCTACAC
>CALAPX010000067.1 GCA_937888355.1 uncultured Spartobacteria bacterium | reverse complement strand
CACGAATGCAGCCGCTCGCAAAAGCGCGAGTACCGATCCTTTGGCGTGGGAGGTTTATTTTATGACTGGAGGACCTAATCCCCCCGGAAACAGCCCGCTTTCTTATAAATTGGGGGGTGGAAGTTCAGTGGTCGGAAGAGAAGCCTATACAAATCCAACCAATGCCCCTGCTTACAGTGAGGAGATTAGCCCTGCTGAGGAGTTGCAGTTCCCATGCCCTCCATTTGCCAACGACCCGAACGGTAATGGGCAATATGGGCATTGCTTTCAGTTGAGGATGTATAAAAAGAAAACAACTGGCCCTGAGGAGGATAGGTACGATCAAATTGAAATTGTTGATATTAGCAATATTAGGATTAAGTTTGAATACATTCGGCTGCTTGCAAGGGAGGGCGATGACACGACAGTCCGCGACTGGGTATTGGGTGAGGATGCCGAAATAGAAGCAACTCTTTACCATCCTGATTATCCGGATGGATTTCCAAAGGAGGTTCCTATGAGTGTCGTGAAGCCTCCTAGTAGAGAGCAAACCCGCCCACCCACCAACACCGTCAAGCGGATCGATGGGCGATTGAAGACTCCTATCAATGTGGTTGATTCAATGCTCGAGACAATGCGCCCTTGGAGTGAAAGCGGGAATGAATCTTGGCCAGATAGTGACGCTCCAGAAAGTGCCTCGAAAACAAATAATAACGACAATGTGTCGTTCCCAATAGAAACCGAAGGAAATAACATTCCCGGAGACCCTGCATTTACAATAACTGGATACAGAAATTTATATTTCGCGTATGATGTGAGGGGAAATCATCTGCAAGCAAACAATTGGCCGGCATTTGAATTTGGTGACTCAAACGGCAAAGGCGTCTACACCTCGCCAGCCGACTTGGGGAAGATCCAAACAAATGTTCGGCACCGGAAGCTCAGGATGGCGACACAGCATCCAAAAGAGGTGAATGGGTTTGGAGGGACTGGCAACGCCACGCACATCCCCGACTGGGCGATGCTGGATGTGATCTCCTTCGGGAGCAATGAGACAACCGTTCCGCCTCCAGCGCCGATCAATCTGAATACCAAATTCCATGTGCCCGCAGGCCCTTCCGTACCCTCCTCCAGAACAGTTGGAATTGAGGCTGTCACGAAGGCATTCGATACAGCTTCTATTATTGGCAACCCATTTACCCCAAGTAATAATAGGACTGTCGTTGTCAATGACTATCTGGGCGCCACGGGAAACGCCAGTAGTGCCGTGGCAGCAAATGTTGGCAACATGACATGGACGACCGGAAACTTTAGCGGAAGCAACGCTACAATATGGAACAACCGGCGCCTGGCGGCCAGGTTCCCATTGGATCAATTTGTTCTTCCAGCAGAGGTGACAGAAGTTAAGTCGCTATCGGATATCTTCTCTTTTGATAACTATCAGTCGTTAGGGAATGCCGCTGCGCGAAGAAACATAAAAAAGAACGAAGGGCGCTTGAGCGCCTTTTTTCCGGGAGCAACGACGCAAAGCCGGCATTTTACGATCTATGCCTATGCGCAAGCCTTGGATATAGTGGGTAATATTGATTCCGAGTCGGTTACAAAAACATTGGTGGAAGTCGAAGAAATCGAGAGCACGCCAACCACAATCCCGCCGACATACACCTTTAAGGTCAAAAAAATCTACACCCAACCCATCAGACCCGAGGAATAACTAATATGTCTCATCCGTACCGTTATGTTTCAACAGGAGGTGCTTATTTTAGATTCTTGCTGGGATGTGTCCTGACAGTCAGTTGTATTCTTGCGGGAGAGGTCGAACATCTTCTCAAAAAAGCCGAGAGCGGGGACCCTCAGGCGCAATATGATCTTGCGCAGTTGTATGGCAATGGAAGTAAGGAAATACCAAGAAATCAGGAGGCTGCATTTAGTTGGTTTATGAAGGCAGGGGAGCAAGGTCTAGCCCCTGCGCAGTATCAAGTCGGCCGACTTTTATTCTATGGGCAAGGTGTTGCCCGCAACCAGCAAGAGGCTGTCAATTGGTATTATGTGGCTGCAGAACAGGGCCATATGGAGGCCCAATTTGAGTTGGGAAAATGCTATGTGCTGGGCAAAGGAATCCAGCGAGACCATGGAGAGGCACTCAGGTGGTATAGGTTGGCAGCGGATCAAGGCATGCAGCAGGCGCAGTTCGCTGTGGCAAGGCTCTACCAAAAGGGCAATCCAGAGGTGCGTGATGCTGGGAAGGCTTTTGGGTTTTATTTGAAATCAGCCCATCAAGGGGACTCGTATTCGCAGTTTCTTGTAGGAACATTTTACGAAAACGGCGATGGGGTAGCGCAGAATTTCACCGAGGCGATCAAGTGGTATGAAAAGGCCGCCAAGCAGGATTCGGCGCCGGCTCGTTGTCGTCTTGGGGTGCTTTACAAAGAAGGGAAAGGTGTGCCTCCAGACCCTATAAGCGCCTATGCATGGTTTTCGATGGGGAAATTCGCCCTTAGTGGCGACAAAATGGCAAAATCAGCCTACGACGAACTCAAAAGCCAGATGACTCCGGAACAATTAGAGGAAGTGCAACAACGCGCGGCGTCCTTGCGCAAGTCGCATCCTATCGAAGTAGAGGAAAGCGAATAGGTATTTATTGAGCGCGGTGTTCCTTGGGGGAGGAGACCCGCGGCGGTCCTTTTTGGCACCCTCTAAAAATGGGGGATACC
>CALAPX010000066.1 GCA_937888355.1 uncultured Spartobacteria bacterium | reverse complement strand
CGATGTCAGTGACCATGCGACATTTTCATAGATTCGCCACCCCCCATTGCAAGCGCTATTGGAGGGCTCCCAAAGATCGCAATGAACCATTCTCCAAGGAAAAAACCTCCCGGCTTACAGGATAAAGCGCAGTCAAGTATCCTTGTATGATTTCCTCAGCCAGGATCAGATGCGCATCGTCCTGGCGGGAAAAAATGAATACCAAATTCCTGTTGGGCATGGCCACAAGCAGATCGGGTCCGAGGGTATCTCGGTACATGGCGGCAAATTCCGGTGCGAGCACTGTGGAAGCGGTGAGTGGATGCTTACCACGCAGTTCGGCGTGCCGGATCACTCCATTTCCGTCCCTCACAAAAATCGGCTTTATACCAGCCAACACACGTGAAGCGGTTTGAAGGCCCTCGCCTTGGATTTGATCGTAACTCAAATCTAAGGATTTTAATTCTTCCGGTGTTACTGGAACAGTCTCGCCATCGACCAAGCGGCAGACCGAGACCACCGTGCGGCGCGATCCATCGATAGGACGTCGCATCTTGTGTTCGGAAAACGAAGGTCCTACCACCAGCGCCCAGTTGTCGGCGGCGACACCGCCACCCAATGCAGCAAGAATGACAAAAACGCAAAGGACGCTTTTGAGAACAGGGCTGTATCTGGTAACAATACCTATCAACATGATCGCATTTTTAGAAGGAACCCTCGCCGAGTCCCTCCCCACGCAGGTAGTCGTGAATGTCCATGGGGTCGGTTATCAAGTGATGATTCCCATTTCAAGCTTCGAACGCCTGCCGGCGGTGGGTGCTTCCGTGAAGATTCTTACCCACCTCACCGTGCGTGAGGACGCCCACATTCTCTACGGCTTCATGTCTCATGGGGAGCGCGACCTCTTTCGCCTGCTCCTCAACCATGTCAGCGGTGTGGGTCCGAAGATCGCCCTCGCTGTCCTCAGCGGCCTATCGGTGGAAATGTTTAAATCGGCTGTCGTGGCGGGCGATACCGGAACAATCTCCAAAATTAGTGGGCTTGGCAAAAAAACTGCCGAGAGAATCGTGCTGGAATTAAAAGACAAAGTGGGCGTAGCCGCAGAGTGGGAAGCCTCAAGCGCCAAAAATGCACCAGGCGCAGAGGATATCCGATTCCATGATGCCGTGCTTGCGCTCATTTCGCTGGGTTACAAACAAGTTGAAGCCCACAAGGCAATCCGCACAGTCACAAACAATGGGGCCCAGATGCCCACTGCCGAGGAACTTGTTCGTCTGGCTCTCAAGGTTCTCATATGAACCCACTGGAGGCTGCCAGATCAGTCCAACGCGCCCTGCCCGCAGGGGGACTCTTCCACGAAAAGGAATGGCGTGTTGCTCCGAGACCCTTCCCCCTTCCCGAAGGATTTG
>CALAPX010000065.1 GCA_937888355.1 uncultured Spartobacteria bacterium | reverse complement strand
TGGATTGCCATCCTCATCTCCGCTGCCTCCAACTCGATTGTCGCCAAACTGCACGATCTCGGGGCCTGTCATCTCGCGCCCGACGGCAAAAACCCGATCAGCTTTTGCAACATCTTCTTCACCGGCAGCGTCGTCGCCTTTTTCACGCTGTTCCTCACTCACCCAAAAGAGGTTCGCCCCACGAACCTGCGTGGGTACTCCACCCAAGAGTGGTGGCTGACTCTCATCTCCGCGGCACTGGCCGGCGCCATCGCCCCGATGATGTTCTTCAAGGCATTGGCCGAAACCACCGTGACCAATGTGGTGCTCATTCAAACGATCGAAATTCCCATGGTGCTGGCCTTGGCCTGGCTCTTCCGCCGAGAACGCTCCAGCCCCACCGCCATCGCCGGAGCCATGATCGCCCTCACTGGGGTCGCTCTGACTGCCCTCATCGGCCACGAGGGACAAATCCATCTCATGCGGGGCGATATCTTCACCATGGTGGGAACTTTCAGCGGCGTTTTGGCCACCCAACTCAGCCGAGGCGTTTTGCAAAGAATGTCCCCGATCCTCTATGGCATCATCCGAAATAGTCTTGGCTCCGTCCTTTTCGCCCTCATCGTTTTGCGTGTGTATGGACCGTCCCACTTCGGTGAAGTTTTTACCCCTTACTTGTGGAAGTGGACCCTCGTCTACGGCTCCATCGTTGTCGTTGGAGGACAACTGACCTGGCTCCGAGGGGTCCGGGATGCCCGCGCCAGTGATATCGCCCTAGCCGTCGCTTTTGGTCCGGTGGCGGGAGTCCTCTTCGCCTACCTTATTCTCGGCGAAAAACCCACCTTGGCTCAGTATGTCGGGGGTGCCGTCATTATGTGTGGCGTCGCCCTCCATCTTATCTCGGAACGCAAATCTGCCGTCCCGAGCCCCGAATCCATTTCGAACTCTGCCTTTCGCGGAGTCTAATCCTCCGCCCGCGTTTTCGTTACACCAGCGCCACCAATCGGGCAGGGCCGCCCGAAGAGCCCGCAACCATGGGCCCACCTGCAATCAAGAAGGCGCCCGTGGCAGGAAGCCGATCCAAGCGAGCCACACACTCCATTCCCCAATGCCCGGCTCCCAGCCATTGGCAGTGCACGGGAAAGTCAGCCGCCGGACCATAATCCAGCGAGAGGGTATCGACACAGATCCCTTGAATCCTCCTTTCGCGTAAAAGAAAGTCGGTTGCCTCTTCATGAAATCCCGGAAAATGCATCACCCCTTTTGCATCTGCATTTCTGAACTTCTTGGTTTGAAGATGCTCCTCCCAACCGCTCCACATGGCCACGATTCCGCCCTCCGGCAAGGATCCATACTTTTTTTCCCAGTTCTTCAGATCCTCTGGGGTCAATCGGGCGTCGGGATTTCGACTCGCTTCAGCCCGGATATCGACCACCGCCAGCGGCCCGACGAGGTCAGAAATAGAAATCTGATCGGCACTCTCCTTGCCACCAAAATGCAACGGCGCGTCCATGTGCGTGCCGGTGTGCTCGTCGATCGACCAGTGATAGGCATGGTAACCGGGGGGTCTGGGTCCGACGTTATGATCCTCAAGTTTCAATTGAGGCTTGCCGGTGAAGGTCGGGAAATCGGAAGTAATGCGATGCGTCAGATCGACTACCCTGGAAAACGAGAAGGATTTAGCAGCCTCCGCCTTGGCAGAAACTGGCAGCAGGGCACCAGCCGTGACTGCCGCCGCGCGATGAAGAAAAGATCTCCGGCTTAGTTTTTCAGCCACGAACTCCCGGCAGTTGGGCAGACACATGACCTCACTATCCCTCGTCTCCCTCCCCCCGCAATCCCCGACTGTTTTTAGAAGCTATAGACGACTTCCGCGCCGGCGTAGTAAACCGGACCATCGGAAGGAGACCCATTGTCGGTGGCGAGGCCGTTCGCCGAACGATAGATGGTCCCTCCCCAATCCATCCGGTACTCCGCCCGCAGAAGAAGATTATCGATCACGTTAAATCCTGCCGTCAGGGTATACTCCCATAAAGACTCGCCCGTCACGTGCTTGCCTGAAATTGAAGAAGCCGTGCTGGCGGTCCCCTGATTGCCGAACACCCGGGAGCTATTGCTTCCCAAAAACTCAGCCCGACTGCTCAAGCTGAACCAGTCGTTGAACTGGTATTTGGCATAGGTTCCTGCGCCGTACCAGCAGGCATTGACATTTCCCGACCCGCCTCCCGGACGACTAAAGGATCCGGAGTTGTTTCCCAGCAACGCATTAAAGCCGAGCAGCAATTTCTCCTCTGCGAATTGGGGGACCCAGGTGCCCCAACTATTATAGATGAGATAGTAGGCCGATTCGTAGGTCGCATTCGGTCCCGAAAGATAGGAGGGCGTAAGGCTCTCCAGCTCTGATCCGGTAGCAGTATTGTTATCCGATCCCGTGCTGTACTGAAAATTATTGCTCCATGTAGCATTGCCCCCAGGGGCCGTCACATTCAGTGCCGCCAAGAGCGCCACGCCATCGCCCACATTCGGATTGGTAGTCGTGTTGTTGTCGCTGTTGGATCCGTTGACCACCCCCAGTTTTCCCTCAAGGGAATCATCAAACCGATAGGATGAAAGAAGACCCGTGTAGTAGAGGGGCATGACATTAAACAAAAGCCCGAATGTCGTGTTCATATTCGCCGGACGCTCCATCACCTCGTAACCCAGGATTGAAACAAACTTTCCCACCTTGAAGTCCCAGCCATTGCCCACTGGGGCTCGGATCGAAATATACGCTTGCTCAAGAAAGAGAGAGTTGGAGTCCATCGACGTGTTCGCATCGTTTCCAGCGGTACGGTTGGCAAAGTAGGTCGCATCCTCCCCGATCATGATGTCCGCGCGGAACCCTGCTTGAGCTCGATTCTCTGTACTCAAGGGCCTCTCCAAGGCCAACTTGAGCGCATAGAGATTGAAATCTCCGTTTTGGGATGTGTCCTCGCTGAAACGCCCGTTAATATTGGA
>CALAPX010000064.1 GCA_937888355.1 uncultured Spartobacteria bacterium | reverse complement strand
GACCGTTGGATGGTTTAGAGATCTGTTATTTCTTCCTGCTGCTGTGCCAATCTACCTCTGGATAGAGCGGAGAGCCGGATTGCGAGCAAATGATGGAAGCCCGACATGGAACGAATTAATTCGATTGTTTATCATCTGGGCAGTTGCATCAGAGGGGATAGCACCTCTTTTCTTTGATCACTGTACCGCAGATCCAATTGATGTGGCTGTCTATGCCGTTGGTGGAATCTTTGCGGGGCTCTGGTGGTCCTGGCTGCATGATTTAAAGAACATCCTTGGGAAGCTGAGCCGAAAGATAAAAAAAGATGCTGTACTGCACCTTTTTTAAAAGGGGTATGTCTGTTCTATCTAAAAATGCCGTGGCTGGCGTTAGTCCAAATTCACTAAACTACTCCTCCGATGTTTTTGAGAGCGTGGTATTCCGATCGAGACGCTTGCGGAGGGTGGCGCGGGTGATTCCGAGGAGTTTTGCGGCGCGAACTTGGTTGTCACCGGTTTTTTGTATGGCGCGGAGAGTGAATTCGCGTTCGATCCATGGCAGGAGGGGGAGGGAGGCATCCGCTGCGGCGATGTGGAAGAGGGTTTCGATGGCATGATCCTTCGAGTCGATCGTGGCATCGCCGCTCTTCGATGGGGCGGAGGGGTCTGTGGAAATCTGGCCCAGCGGGATATCCTTGGGCAGGAGGATGTCAGCGGTGGCAAGAACGGCGGCGCGTTGGAGGGTGTTCTCAAGTTCGCGGACATTGCCTGGCCATGGATAGGCTTCGAGCACGCGGATGGCATCCTCGGAGAGTTTGAGTGGCGGGCGGTGTTTCTGGTTGGCGATGCGTTGCAGGAAATACTCGGCGAGGAGGCGAATGTCCTCCACACGTTGGCGGAGAGGGGGGATGTGAATGCGGACGACGTTGAGGCGGTAGAAGAGATCCTCGCGGAACGTTTTTTTGGAAACCTCGTCCTCGAGGTTCTTATTGGTGGCGCAGACGATCCGGACATCGGCATGGAGGGTCTGGTTGCCGCCTACGCGGGAGAATTCACCTTCTTGGAGGACGCGAAGGATTTTGCTTTGGACTTGGAGGGGCATTTCGCCGATCTCGTCGAGGAAGAGGGTGCCCTTGTCGCATTGCTCGAAACGGCCGATACGCTGGGTAGCGGCTCCCGTGAATGCGCCCTTCTCGTGCCCGAAGAGTTCGCTCTCGAGCAGGTTTTCGGGGATGGCGGCGCAGTTGATTGCGAGAAAGTTTTTATTGCTCCGGGCGCTGTAGTTGTGGATCGCACAAGCGACGAGTTCCTTGCCTGAACCGCTCTCTCCCGTGACCATGACGGCGGCGTCGCTGCCTGCCACGCGGCCGATCATTTTGAAGACCTGTTGCATGGCTTCCGATTGACCCACGATCTCGTCGCGGTGTTGCTCCACGGTCATCTGCGGCGTGAAAGTATTTGCAGCGCGGAGTTCTGCGGCGGCTTGGAGCGCCGCGTCGGCGACAACTTTGAGATTGAAGGGGAGTTGTTCCTTGCGGACGAAATCGAAGGCCCCCATCTTCATGGCCTCAATGACCGACTGGGTAGTGCCGAACGCGCTTGTAAGGATGACCATGGCGTTCGGCGAGTGCTTGCGGATTTTTGCAAGTAGATCCATGCCGCTGAAAGGGTGGAGATTCATCTCAGCCATGACGAGATCCGGCTCCTCCAAGCAGAACGTCTTGTAGCCCCTATCCGAGGAGGACTCGACGAAGACTTTGGTTTTTGTGCTTTGGAGTTGGTTTCGAGCCCAATCAAGGAAGTCCGTGTCCCTGTCTACCAACAAAATTTTCTGCTGCTTTGCCATAATCCCTGTTTGTTAGGAGTAATTGAATACCAAGGTGCGCGTCGGGAAAAAGCGATTTTTGGCAGTGGGGTCTTGCCAGTGGGCGGCGTCCTGCGATTTTGTGGGCAGATTCTATGACTCGCGTTCGTTTGCTTGATCTCCTCTTGGCTTTGACTGTTGCAGGTGTGGCCATGTCATTCGCTGGAATCACAGAGGAGCTGGATGCGGTTCAATTAAAAGATCTCAATGCCGGATATCGTGTCTCGATTCTCAAAGCCATCGATGGTCAGCCCTGGCCTCGCGTGAAAATCTATGCACGAGTGGCTGCCACCTCAGAGGAGGTGGCGGGAGTATTTTTTGATTATACAACGGCCAAAACCTATATCCCAGATGTTCTGGATTCCCGTATTTCAAAGCGTGTCACAGCAAGATCGCAAGAGGTCGATTACGAGCTCAATGTGCCTATTCTCCCCGACGAGCACTACACCGCGCTGAATGAACTCGATAATCTTGAATGGGGGCGATACAAAATCAGTTGGCGGTTACTACGAGCTCGTCAGACAAAATCTGCAGAGGGCAATCTGAGGATCGAACCCAGTGGAGATGCTGCCAGTGTTATATGCTATA
>CALAPX010000063.1 GCA_937888355.1 uncultured Spartobacteria bacterium | reverse complement strand
TGTGGACGATCATCAGTCAGGTTCCGAAGAAATGCGGCAGGATGATGATTAAGATTGGCACCCAGCTTTGGATGGCGACCGACAGGGCGATGGTCGCGGCGTAAATCGCCAGGATGATCCGCGCGTTGCGCGTGATTTTAGAAAACTCGGTCTCGGGAATATAGGTCTTCTCGTCAGGCGAAATAATTCCCGCCGCGTGACGGAACACGCCTGGGAAGTAGCCTTGGTAGACCCCGATGGCGAACAGCCCGAGGAACAAGTCCATGAGCTTTGGCGGTCGCGGGAGTTGGATTTCTGGGTCCCGGCCGACAATGATCGTATCGCTGTGGTGGCGCGTGTGGCTCCAGCGCCAGACAACCGATTCGCGCATGACCATGAACGAGGCGACCTCGTAGAGGAAATTGTTCAGCCAATCCGTGCGGAATGACGTGCCATGACCCGCCTCGTGCCAGCGTGAGTCCGATGCCGTGGCATAAAGAACAGCATAGGCTGCATAGGGAAGGACGACCCACCATGTGCCCCAAAGCGCAAAGGTGGCCCATCCGGTGAGTCCGAGCAGACCGAACCACAAGATCGTGTCGCGAATCGCCGGGCCGTCGCGACGCTCAAGAAGTTTGCGCATTTCGGCGCGGGGCACGGGACTTTGATACCAATCCGCTTCGGCGAGACCTCTTTCGATCGCCTTCGTCGAATTCTCGCCGGTCAGGCTGTAGTCAAGGTGCTTGGGCGGGCGCGTGAGTGTGGTGTTGGTGTCATTCATGGGGATTGGATGGCAAGGTTAGATCTTTTCTAATGGGATTTTGTGGCACTTGGAGTGCCGTCCTTCACAGCCTCGCGGTCGCCGATCAGGGAACCGTAGGTTGTAAGGCCGAAGGAAAGTACCATGATCGCAAGCCCTGTTACCAGAACGCCAATCGTCTGCCGTTTGCATTGTTGCCACTCGCGAAATACGAGGCCGACGACGAAGCTGAAAAACACGAGCATCGCCATGTGGATACCCCAGCTGATGAATTTGAAGCTCCCCATGTTGGCGTGTCCCAATTCGTAAAAGATAAATTGGATGAACCACAGGACACCGCCGATTGCCGCCAAAAAATAATAGAAGGCAAGGCGCCCCGCAGCGACGAGCGCCTGCACTTCGTCATCCGCTCCGGTTTTCTCCAGGTCCTCGCGGTTCGGCCCTCCTGGCACCTCGATGAACTCCCGCAAGGTGCCGCGCCTCACGCAGACAATGAGCCACCAGACGAGATTCGTCAGCAGCGTGCCGCCGGTGAGGAAAATGTATTTTGGATATCCGGCAAAACCGGCCATCGCCCCGTGTTGGCTGGCGATTTCATCGATCGGCGATCCCGCCGCTGCGCCAACCCCGAAGATGCCCGAGAGAATGCCCGCAAGGACCACGAGCCAGATCCCCTTTTTCATGTCGAATCCCTCATTGTCGCCGCCCTTTACGGTGATCTCTCTCTCCTTGAGAAACCCAGCGCGCCCACAAATCGCCACGCCCACCATGGAAAGAATAAACGCAGTCAGCACTAGGAGGCCCCCAGGTTTTTGGAAATTGCTGATCAAGGCGCCATCGAGCACTTGAGGCACCACGGTGCCGAACACCGCCGAAATGCCGATCGCCATGCCATAGGTCATCGAGAACCCAATGCAACGGATCGACAGCGCGAACGCCATGCCGCCGAAGCCATACAACGCGCCGCAGAGAAATACCTTTGCAGCCACATCGCGCGGAGCCTCCCGGAGAACTGCGAGCAATTCAGGCGCCGTGAGTGCCGAGACACCAAGCGGCATGAGGAACCACGCCACCAGGCAAAAGACTATCCAGTAAGTCTGCCACGACCACTTCGTTGCGCCTTTTTGGGAAATGTAACAGGTCGCAGCCGCGATACCGCCTAAAGCATGAAGAGCGATTCCAAGGGGGATCATAGGGTGCAGGAGTGGGGTTGATGAAGGAGGGCGTTCACTGCATCCAATCGTGGGTCCTGGAGTAAAAAATGTCTATGTCTGAAAGTGGGTTGTTTTGTATCTTTTTCCGTAACCCAGTGTTTCTTCAGAAATCTTCGTTTTCTTAAAAAAACAGTGCCTTTGCAGTTGCTTCCCCCCATGCCATCAATCCCGCAAATGATGTTAAATCAGAGACAAAAAACGGCGAATGACAATCCAGTGCCGGGAACCAAGGGAAAGAATCTCGGTGCCTACCAGTCTCCGGTTTCGGGTGTTGGAATTATGCATGATCCTGATTGGACGAATCCGCCTCCGAGGGGAGCGGTGCTTCATGAGTGCGGGTACCTGGAAGAGAATCGAACTTGGAATTTCACGCGGGTGTTCAGTCCCTTTTGGCGGTTGTATTTCAATGCCGAGCCCGGCCACAGCGTCATTTTTGACAATGAAGTGATTGAATTGGGTCCCGACCGCATCGTTGTGATCCCGCCGCACAGGCAATTTCACTGCCGCTCCACGCGCCCCGTGCCATCCCTCTGGGTGCACTTCAGTATTTCCAGAAAAGTGTCGGATAGATCCGGTCCGGCGCTTGTCTTCAAGCCATCCAGCGCGGAGGTGGCGTTGGTCCGTGAATTGATCGAAGCGATCTCAGAAGCCGGATCGACCGAGCCGACTGATAGAAACTTCCGCCTCTCCATGGCGTTGGTGTTGACGGTGCTGTCGAGGCGCGAGATTGACTGGGCTCCTGACTTCCCGCCCCATCTGATCAAGGCGATTAGGTATCTTGAGGAAAACTTGGTTGAGGATCTTACGGTCGAGGCGATTGCCAGGAAGGCGGGCGTTGGTGAAGCAAGGCTGCGCGCTGATTTCAAAACCATTCAAGGAACAACCCCTGGGAAGTACCTAACTGAAATCCGGGTGCGCGAAGCGGCTGCCATGCTTGCCCATCCCAATAAAAGCATCGATGAAATCGCAGAGGCCTGCGGTTTCGGGACGCGCTTTTACCTGAGCAGGGTCTTCAAAAAAATCACCGGGGAATCACCCGCTGCCTATCGTCGTAAGCATCGGGCGTAGACGCCATGACAGGCGTAAAGTTTGTTAATGTAATCTGGGGTTACAGGCTGATGGGGAATTTCTTCAATGCCCTGCAACCGGAATTCCCTTCAGGTAGGTGCCGTAGCCAATAATCACTGTCGACAGGATGAGGGTGAAAATGCCCACAGCGATGAGCGTGTAGGTTTTCTTCGACGAGCCTTTCCATTCCTTGAAAAGGAGCCCCCATATCGTTGAGAAGACGATGATCGAGGCCATGTGGAGGGTCCATGAGGAGAAGCCAAAGCCTTCCGGGTCGCTGCCACCCATGCGGACATGTCCCATCGAGTAGAAGAAGAATTGGAAATACCAGATGGTTCCTGCCATCGCGGAGAAGAGGTAGTTGCCCAACACCGGAATGCGCAGATCGTTTTTGTCGATCGTTGGCGGCAATCCGCCGCCACCGTGATCACCGCCGCTGGCGACGAGTTCCGCATGCTCAGGACGGGCCTCGGTGGCGAGGTATTGGTAGCCGGTCTTGTTTTTGATGTTGAGCAGGACGCACCAGATGAAGTTGGTAGTGAAGCCGCCGAGCATCACAATGATCAGGCTCGGTAGACCCGACCAAAGTTCGTCGGTGCCAAGATCCATGGAGGCCTTGCCGATCGGTTCGCCAGCAGTCAGGCCGAAGCTGAAGCAGGCACTCATGATGCCCGAGAAGGTCGCCACAAGCAGACCTTTCTTGAAGTTGAACTCTTTAATGGATTTCAATTTTTCCTCGGCGGGCATTTCCTTTTCCTTGTTCGCGCCGGCGAGGGCGGCGATCCAGATGCCGATCAAGCACACCGCCACACCCAGGAGGGTGATTTTGCCGGGAAGTGTCGCGGCGATTTGGCTGATGGTCTCGCCCACGGGGATCTCTGGCATGAAGGTCTTGAGGATCGGCGGCAGGAGGGTGCCAAAGGCAGCGCAGTACCCAAGCGCCACACCCATGCCGAGTGACATCCCGAGGTAGCGCATCGCGAGGCCGAAGGTCAGGCCGCCGAATCCCCAGAGCATGCCGAAGAAGTAGGTCCAACCGAGCGTGGAGAGCGGTTGGCTAGAGAGGGCTCCGGTGACATTGGTTGTCAGGATCGAGGCCAGAAGCCAGGGGCAGATGATCCATGAGAAGACACCGCCGACGAGCCAGTAGGTCTCCCAAGACCATTTTCTGACTGCACGGTAGGGGACATAGAACGAGCCGGAGGCGAGGCCGCCGAGCCAGTGGAAAAGGACGCCGAGGATGGGATTCATGAGGGTGTGTGGGTTGGTGTGATGGTATTTGAGGGTGGAAAAATCAACCGCGTTTCGACAGGACGCTGGATTCGTAGGTCTTTACTTCAGTGATCCAGGAGGCATCACCGGGCGTGTTTTGCCGGCGGCAATATTCCTGCCACACCGCGCCAAGGGGCATCGTCTTCGCCTCTTCCATGAGGGCGAGGCGCGTGGTGTTGTCGCCGTTTTGCTCGGCCTCCCGCAGGCGTGCGGCAGGCTCCAGAAGTGCGGCGAGGAGGCACTTGATTGTTGAGCGTGTGCCGATCACCCATGCCGCGATGCGGTTGATGCTGGCGTCGAAGAAATCGAGACCGATATGGGTGCGGCTGAGGAATCCGCCGCGCACGAGTTCCTCCATGATCGCGCGTGTGGGGTCGTCCATAAGTACCACGTGGTCGCTGTCCCAACGCACGCCGCGGCTGACGTGGAGCAGGAGGCGCGGGACGAATTGAAGGACGGACGAGATTTTGTCGGAGAGGTTTTCCGTGGGGTGGAAATGGCCGGCGTCGAGGCAGTAGAGGAGTTGGTTCTTCACCGCATAGGCGAGATAGAACTCGTGCGAGCCGACGACATAGCTCTCGGAGCCGATGCCGAAGAGTTTGCTTTCCACAGCATCCAGATTGAGTGCGCGGTCCACCGGCGCGGCGAAGATCTCGTCGAGCGAGGCGGCAAGCCGTTCGCGGGGAGTCTTCCGGTCGTAGGGCATGTCTTTCGAGCCGTCGGGAATCCAGACGTTGGTCACCGCCGGCGAGCCAAGTTGTTTTGCGATCTCGGCGCCGATCTTCCGGCAGGCGATGCCGTGGTTGATCCAGAATTGGCGGATTGTTTTATCGGGGTGAGTCAGCGTGAGACCGTCCGAGGCGAGGGGATGCGAAAAATAGCTCGGGTTGAAATCCATCCCGAGTCCCTTCGTCTTGCACCAGTCCACCCAACTTTGGAATTGCGCGATCGTGTAGGCATCGCGGTCCACCTTGCCGCCCGAGAGGTCGGCGTAAAGGGCATGGAGATTGAGGCGATGCTTGCCTGGAATAAGCGAGAGCGCCTTGTCGAGATCCGAGCGGAGTTCCTCGATCGAGCGCGCTTTGCCCGGATAGTTGCCTGTGGCTTGGATGCCGCCGTCGAGCTTTGAGTCAGCTGTTTCAAACCCGCCAACATCGTCGCCCTGCCAGCAATGCAAAGAGATCGGAGTTGTGGCGAGTGTGTGAAGGGCGGCTTCGGTGTCCACGCCGATGGCGGCGTATTGATCACGGGCAATGTCGTAAGGATTCATGAGTGAATGGGGAGTTGAAACCTCAATTACTACTACTTCGTTCGCCGATTATGGAATACATAAAATGATTTTATATATCATTAAAATGACACAGCCTGTTTCTTTGAGAAACTGATCAATCCAATGATTCCTGGGAAATGCTTGGAGACATTGGTGTGGCCTAAAGTTCTTTCCCGCATGACACCCAAAGAGCCACAAGCAAGCGGTTGCGCTGTCTTGTTTTCAGTTGATTCTTCGAAGCAGGAAGAATAAATGTTTTTAAAATGACACAAGACCCCAAGAACTATTTTGTGTACCTTCCCTCCACCCCGGAGCGTTCACGATGGGGGGTGGAGATTCTTGGGGCTGGTTTTACAGATTTTCCCCCGAAGAAAGGGTATCCGCCGGAGGGGCACCCTTCGGACCATTCCTTTGACTTCAAGAAAGGCCGCACGCTGCGATCGTTTCAGATTCTCTGCATCACTTCCGGTCAAGGGACACTCGAAACAGCTTCCTGTTCGCGCCAGAAGATTACTGCCGGCACCGTCTTCCTTTTATTTCCCGGAGAGTGGCACACGTATAGGCCCGACCCCAAGACCGGTTGGGTCGAGCATTGGATCGAGTTGGATGGATCGATTCCGCGACAGTTGATCAACGATGGACTTTGGCAGAAGAACCGATGCGTTTTTGCAGGGGGGGCAGCCACAGGCATCGCCAGCGCTTTTCAGAATATCCACCTGATTCTTCAGGGGAAAAAGGGAGCGCGCGTTTCAGAGATGTCCGCAGCCGCCTATGGGCTTCTGGCCTTGTGTGCGGATCTTCCGGTGCTCGATGCCTCCCGGGCGGATGTTCTTCGCAAGGTCAGGCTCGCAGAGCAACAATTGTCCGCACCAGATGCCCGGCAAACTGATTTGGAGACATTGGCGAAGGAGTTGGGTTGGGGGTACTCATACTTCCGCAGGGTCTTCAAGGAACAAACCGGCTTGTCTCCATGGCAGTACTGCCTGAACTCCCGCTTGGATTATGCGCGGCGCTTGCTGAGTTCCTCCAGCCATACATTGGATCGCATTGCCGAGATGGCGGGATTTAGCTCCGGGTTCCACTTGTCGAACGCTTTCAAAAAAAGTTTTGGCATCTCCCCCGGTCAATGGCGGAAAGACGAGGGGCGTTGACAATGAATGGAATGGTAAATGCCATAATATTATATAAAATATATCGGAATTCGTATTGACGTAAATATCGTGAAGTAGTTCTTTTGAGCTACTCCCTATGGCTCCCAGCAAATTTCCCCTTGGTCTTCCTAT
>CALAPX010000062.1 GCA_937888355.1 uncultured Spartobacteria bacterium | reverse complement strand
CTGTCGGACGGACGAATGGTCTCTGCGCCCCTGGAGGATCTCGCTCCATTTTTGGAGCGTGACGAACTGGCGGCCAACATGTTGATTCCGCTTTGGGATGAATCCGCAGAAATACTCAAATAATTCATGAACACACTCGAAAGACAGATGGTCGACCTGCTGAGCAGGTTGAGGGAGGAATTCAACGTAGTGGGCGTCAAAGCGGAGTTCGAAGCGGAGGGAACAAGGTTGGAGGAGGCCATGCGTCTCAAAGAGGTAAGCATGAAGGCAGGGCTGCATCTGACTTTGAAAATCGGCGGATGCGAAGCGATACGCGACATGTTTGAAGCTGCGAATTTGGGGACCTCTCACTTGGTCGCGCCAATGGTCGAGACGCCCTACGCATTGAAGAAGTATCTCGGAGCCATCAAAGTCGGTTTCCCGGAGGATCTTCGCAGCGACATGAAGTTTCTCATCAACCTCGAAACGATTACTGCGTGCAATAATTTTGCCGACATGCTAGCCATGCCCGAGTCGGTCGAACTCGACGGAATTGTCATCGGTCGGGTCGACCTCACCGGCTCTCTTGGGCTCACGAGAGAAGACATCAACAGTGACACGGTGAAAAACTTGGCGCTCGGGGCCGCAGCAAAAGCCAAAGCAGCGGGCAGGATTGTCGTCGTTGGCGGAGGGGTCTCGTTTCATTCACTCCCATTTTTTCGCTCTTTTCCGGAGGGGCACATTGACCGCTACGAGACGCGCAAGGTTGTATTCCAATGTCCGGGTGCACTTTCGAATCACGAGGCCGCGTTCCTGCATGCCGTGGAGTTCGAGTTGATGTGGCTCAAGAACAAGCGCAGCTATTACTCCCAGATCAGCAAAGAGGATGAAACTCGTCTGGAAATGATGGAGAAGCGCTATCGGACACAAATCGCCGGGTTGGCTCAGTAAGGCGAAAAAGCCATGCAGCGAGTTTTGGTCACAGGTGGATCGCGTGGCTTGGGGAAAGCCGCGGTTGATGAGTTCAAGCGACGAGGTTGGGATGTCGTCAGTCCCTCCCGGGCGGAACTCAACTTGGCCAGTGGGGATAGCATTCGTAACTACTGCGAAGGTCTTGCGGCGACGGGACGGTTGGATGCGCTTGTCCACAGCGCGGGCGTGAACTGGCCCCGCCCTTTGGAGCAAACCTCCGAAGATGAGTGGCAGCTCACGCTGCAGGTCAACCTGACTGCGTTCCGGCAAATGGTGCAGTTGTTGGCTCCGCTGCTGGCCCGCGGACGTGTGGTGGCGCTAGGGTCGATCTTGGGTGTCGTTGCAAGGCCCAACCGCGCTGCCTACTCGGCTTCGAAGGCCGGCTTGCTTGGAGTGGTTAGGGCCTTGGCGCTCGACTTGGCAAATCAAGAAACTTTGATCAATGCGGTCTGTCCCGGATACGTCGACACAGACATGACGCGACAAAACAACAGCGAGGAGCAGTTGGCCGAAATCGCTAAGTCCATACCTCTTGGGCGGCTTGGTTTGCCTGAAGAGATATCGAAGTTGGTGGTGTGGCTTTGCTCGCTGGAGAACACCTATATTACCGGGCAAGGCGTTTTGATTGACGGGGGATTTACTTGCCATTGATGCAGATCAATTCATCCGTGCGCGATTATTCAGTGCGCGAAACGGAAGATTTGCCCTCCGCGGTCGCAGGGTTGGTCGGGAATTGTCGCGTATTCGCACTTGTCGACGGTTTTTTTACAGGATCGGAGGCTTTCAAAAGCATTGATGCAGGGCGTTGCCTGTTTGTTGAGGCAAACGAAAAAGCAAAATCTTTCGAGCGCCTTGGCGAGGTCTATGGTTGGCTGCTCGAAAACGGATTTCGACGTGATTGCGTCTTGCTGGTGGCCGGTGGGGGTGTATTGCAAGACGTTGGCTGTTTTGTGGCTTCGACACTCATGCGGGGTGTTCGGTGGGTATTCATACCGACGACGCTCCTTGCCCAGTGCGACAGTTGCATCGGTAGCAAAAGCTCTATCAACTTCGGCAGGTTCAAGAATCAGATCGGCACTTTTTATCCTCCGGACGAAATCATCTTGAGTGACAGTATTCTCCTAACCTTGCCAACCGATGAAGTCCGGTCGGGGATGGGCGAGGTGATCAAACTCCACCTCATTGCTGGAGGAGACAGGTGGCAATGGTTCGAAGCGCAGGCAGCTGGCCGGGATCCAAAGGATACGCCCTTGCGCGAAGTGGTCCGCAGTTCGTTGGAAATCAAAAAACCTTTTGTCGAAGAAGACGAATTCGACAGGGGAAAACGAAACCTGCTGAATTACGGCCACACTTTCGGTCACGCGTATGAGTCATTGTCCGATTTCGCAATCCCGCACGGTATCGCGGTTTCGCTCGGGGTTCTCACGGCCACGCATCTTTCTTTTCAAAAGGGATGGGTCGGTGAGGCTCATTACATGGACTTGCAGAGGTTGTTGCGTCCGTTCTACGAACCCTTTGACAAAATTGTCCGCAATCTTTCGGTCGACGGAATTGTTGACGCTATGAAATTGGACAAAAAGGCGTCTGGCGGAAGGTTGGCCTGCATTCTGACGCGCGGTCCCGGGGCCATGGAAAAAGTGGAGCTGGAGTCGCCGAACGAGGCTCGACATCTTCTTGGCGAGTTCATGAATACGCTCTCGTGAAGAGGAAAATCTCCATTTTGACTCCCTGCTTTAATGAGGAGGAAAACGTGGTGCCTCTGTATGAGACTATCGCCCGTATCATGGAATCAATCGACGGGTATGACTACGAGCATATTTACATCGACAACGCTTCAACTGACGGCACCGTGGCAAAGTTGCGGGAGTTGGCCGCAAAGGACAAGCGGGTGAAGGTGATCTTGAATGCCCGCAACTTTGGGCATATTCGCTCGCCCTACTACGGTTTGCTGCAAGCAGACGGCGACGCAGTTGTGTACATGGCGAGCGATTTCCAGGATCCGCCTGACTTGATACCTAAGCTCATCAATGGCTGGCAACGCGGTGCGAAAGCCGTGCTCGCCATTAAAGATTCCAGTGATGAGTCGGGTGTTTTTTTTGCGTTGCGCCGCATATACTATCGCTTGGTGGAACGCCTTGCGGATGTGCGTACATACCAAAACTTCACAGGGTTCGGTTTGTATGACCGCGCCGTTGTTGACTACTGCAGGTCGCTTGAAGATCCCTATCCCTACTTTCGCGGCATTATAGCGGAGACCGGACTTCCGACGGAAGAGATTCACTACCACCAGCCGACGCGGAAGCGGGGAATCACCAAAAACAATTTTTACACCCTTTACGACATGGCGATGCTGGGCATCACCAATCATTCCAAGATTCCCCTCCGTTTGGCCACCATGTCGGGGTTCCTGATGTCGGTGCTGAGTCTGTTGGTGGGTATCACTTACCTGATCTACAAGCTGCTTTTCTGGCAGCAATTTCCGGCTGGGACGGCTCCCCTGGTTATCGGCTTGTTCTTCTTCGCCTCGGTTCAGCTTTTCTTTATCGGCATCCTTGGTGAATATATCGGATCAATTCACACGCA
>CALAPX010000061.1 GCA_937888355.1 uncultured Spartobacteria bacterium | reverse complement strand
TCGAGGCATGATCCGGCTTCGCACACTTGTTGGGCCTAAGCTCTAACCCAACCCACAAAAAAAGACCCGCACAGTTACCTGCGCGGGTCTTCTTCTCTTGCGGAGGGGAAATTTAAATGGCGGCTTTGAAGGCCTTGCCAGCAACAAACTTCACCGTCTTGGAGGCTTTGATTTTGATCGACTCGCCTGTCTTCGGGTTTACACCCTTGCGTGCTTTGCGAGTGGCGACCTTGAAGGTGCCGAATCCAATCAATTGGACATTCTTGGTTTTTTTAACACCACCTTTGATGCCGTCGATCACAGCATTCACGGCGCGCTCTGCGTCAGCTTTGCTGGATCCGAGTGTTTTTTGGACTGCTACAGTGAGTTCGACTTTGTTCATTTGATTATTGGGTTTTGATTTGGGTTGTTGACAACAACGACTAGGCAAGAGCAACAGAGCTTGGTGCCCATGTCAAGCGGGCGGGCGGGGTTTTTATGTTTTTTTTAGTTGGATTCATCGAGCGATTCAGCCTCCTCGACAACCGCTGGGACTGGCTCTACAGCAGGAGTGAGCACTGCAGGTTTGGGCGTGTCGCCGCCTTCCTTTGCCGCATACACGTCCTGAAATACTTTTCCAATCAAGGGTGCCGCATGCGATCCACCGCCGATTGATTTTACATTAGGCTCGCCCTCATAGAGCGCAGCAAATGCATAATCCGGACGCTCTGCGGGCATGAAACCGGCGAACCATGCCGCGATGCGTTGGCGATCCGGTGGCCCCCACTGAGCCGTGCCGGTCTTTCCCGCAACTTCCACACCCTTGACCTTGGCCCGGTGCGCGGTTCCGCTTCCATCACTCGTTACTCCCACCATGGCCCGTCGCACTTCCTCATGCACAGCGGGAGAGATGCGTACCTCCTCGCGGATCCTGTCTGGATAAGCCGAAACAACTTTGTTTCCCAGAGTCTGGATTTGCAGCACCAATCGCGCTTGATGCAGGAATCCACCATTGGCAATGACGCTCATCGCCTGCGCCATTTGCAGCGGACTAATCAGTATGTCTCCCTGACCGATCGACATGTTGGCAATATCGCCACCCAAAATCTTCCTCTTGTGAACCCGCATCATGTAGTCGTCATCGGGAATATTTCCAGATGCCTCAGCTCGAAGTGGAATGCCGGTCCGGCGTCCAAGACCAAGTAACCTTGCATAATCGATGATCGGCTCTGAACCCATTTTCAGCCCCGCTTGGTAGAACCATGTATTACATGATTGGGTGAGCGCCTGACGGAAATTCAATTGCCCCGCATCCACCTTCTTCCAATTGCGGAATGTATGATTTCCAACTGTATAATCAACAGGGCATCCAAACAACTCGTGAGAGCTGATCCTCTGTGTCTGAAGTCCAGCCAAGCCCACGAATGTCTTGAATGTCGATCCAGGCGGGTACGCGGAACGAAATGCACGTGGAACCAAAGGATCGGCAGGATCATTTGAATACCGGGCAAATGTTGCCTTGGTTACCACAGGCACAAAATCATTTGGATTGAATGACGGGTATGAAGCCATCGTCAAAATCTCCCCGTTGTTCGGATCCATAACAACCAAAGCCCCTCGCTTGGAATTCTTCTCGAGCACCGACTCTGCAGTACGTTGCATTTCCAGATCAAGTGTTGTGATTACATTATATCCAGGCACGGGTTGACGCGCGACACGCTCGGACACCTTCTTCCCATCAGCACCAAACGTGATCTGTAACAAGCCGGGCTCACCGCGTAACTCGGTGTCAAAAATCTGCTCGAGACCTTCGCGCCCTTCGCTATCTGTAAAAATCAGATCATTGTTTTCGATCGGTCTCGTCGATAGCGGGGCTTTGACACCGGTATACCCGATGAGATGCGCTGCAAGCTGACCATTCGGATAGAAACGGGCATAGGTTTGCCGCAAAATCTGGTATTCGGGCATGCTGCGTTGAACTGCGGCCAATTCATTTGGCAAAAGATCCACGGCCATATCCAAGGGAAGAACCCCCCGATTTTTGTAGTGTGTCAGAATCGCTTTTTCCGAAAGCCTGATATCCCTGTTCAACAAACCAGAGGTCATCGCCACCTGCTTCTTTGCAAATTCTAGGATCTTCTCATCTGGCCAGTCGAGAGGCAGAGGGAAGGTCATCGCAAGATTGTAGCTCACACGGTTCTGCGCAAGCGGTTCGCCATTCCGATCAGTGATCTGGCCGCGCGGGGCGGGGATCAGCAGGGAAAATGTTCGAGCCTGTCGCTGGGTCTCCCATGTTGGCTTGGGGTTTTCAACCGTCCCAGTGTTGTCGATCATTGTTTCCCTTGCTGGGAGCGGCGTGGTCAGTGCCAACGCGATAGCGAGATGCAGCAGTTTCATGCGACCCAAATCAAACCACACTCCCTGCGGAAGGAAAACGCTTTTGAGATTGCAGCATCATAAGCTACGCTACAGCCTTCGCCATTCATGTCTCTGCGATTTATCAGCGCCTTATTACGATCCCCGTCCACCATGGGGGCAATTTGGCCATCTTCACCTGCCCTTGCGGAGGAAATGGTTCGATCTGCTGACATTGCAACAACCCGCTGCATCGTGGAACTGGGACCAGGCACTGGAGTCTTTACAAAAAAAATCGCCGCGATGCTCCCGGAGGGCACGACGTTCGCTGCTATTGAACGCGATGTCACCCTAGCCCAACAAGTAGCTGGTATGTTTCCCACTGTCCGTGTCATTGCAGGGTGTGCGACAGAAATCTCGCGCCATTTGCGCGAAGCCTCCCTCCCCACTCCGGATACCATCCTCTCTGGTCTGCCATGGGCGGTTTTTCCGGATGCCCTTCAATCCCGTATCCTCGAGGAAATCCACGCCACGCTGAACCCTGGCGGAACCTTCGCGACATTCGCCTACTACGGGCCACACCGCCTCAAATCCGGGCGACGTTTCAGCGATAACTTGAAATCAGTTTTTTCTTCCGTCGAGAAAAGCCCCATTATTCTTAATAATTTCCCCCCGGCATTCATCTATCGCTGCAAGCGCTGAGGGCAATACGCCGAACTTTGAGGCCAAGACTTCGCCCAACCGCTCCATCGGCAAGCCGATCACATTTGTCAGTGACCCCTCGAGCGCAGAGATCAGGCGTCCGCCATCGCCTTGCGCAGCATATCCGGCGGCTTTGTCCAAGGGATTGATCGATTTAAGATAGCTATCGATGAATACCTCATCGATAGCTCGAAATGTCACCCGTGACGACTCGGCAAAACTCTCGACACGTCCGCCGGGAATGCCAACCACCACCCCGGTCACCACCTCATGCGTTCGCCCCCCCAGTTCGTTGAGCATGAGCTTCGCCTCAATCAAATCCCTTGGCTTACCATAAAATTTATTGTTTCCCCAAACAACAGTGTCGGCGGAAACCAAAATCTCTTTGTGTCTGATAGCCACCGCCTGCCACTTCAAGCCGGCATTCACTAACGCCAATTCATGCGGCGATGAAAAGCCACTTTCGATCTCGGCGACGCCCGAAGGATCGCAAACAACCTCGAAACCAGTCGCACGGAGCAAATCCAAACGGCGCGGAGAGACTGATGCCAGAACAATCCGCTTCGTGCTCACACGGAAGTCAAATACCGCCTAACTGGCCGTGTCGGTATCGTAACCGCGCCGGATTCCCTCTAAACGCTTTTGCATGGCACGCGAGGATTCAGGGCGACTATTGAGTTTGGAGGTCACCCCCCAGACCAGCGGAATCAAGGCGGCGGCCCCGATGCCGAGCAGGGCGAACCCAGCACTGCGGCGGGCGTTTTGACCGATACTGTCGGCAACCAAAAACCCGGCACCCAATCCGATTGCAACCTGCGAAAACCCAACCACGCCAGAAACCGGCAGGTTTTCGCCAAACTTGTCCATGGATAGTTGTGACATGGGTATTGAAGCTACGGAGCTGGTATGGTCTTTTCAACTCCAAATGAAAAAAGCCTTGGGGATTGATCTTGGTGATGCGCGAGTTGGGGTCGCCGTGAGTGACGATCTTGGAATGCTCGCCCACCCACTTGAAACAATTACTGTCCGTACCACTCCTCCACTCAAGCGCATTCAGCGCCTGGCAACCGACCTCAACGTATCGGCAATCGTTGTGGGTATGCCCCGAAATATGGACGGATCACACGGACCAGCTTCCGAAAAAGCGCGTGCCTTTATCGATTTGCTTCGGGCTGCTTGCCCATGCGAGGTCATTCCATGGGACGAACGCCTCACCACTGTCTCGGCCAGCCGCTCCCTCCATGAGGCGGGTCGAAATACCCGCCAACAAAAGCAACTCATCGACCAAGTCGCGGCCCAGATCATCCTCCAAGGTTGGCTCGACGCCACCTCATGCGACTGAAGCTTGAAATCGCCTACCACGGCGCAGAGCATGCCGGTTGGCAAAGCCAATCCGGCGGCGGCGCCGTGCAAGATGCTGTAGAAAAAGCCTTCCTTGCTGTCCTGCCACAGGGAGCACAAGTCCATGGTTCGGGCCGCACGGATGCAGGAGTTCACGCCCACGGGCAATGCGCCCACGCCGATGTGCCTGATGACCGCTTTACCCCCGAGGGATGGCTTCGCGCCTTGAATGCACACCTCTCGCCATCCATTCGTATTCTTTCCGCAAACCCCGCGCCGCCCAACTTCCATGCGAGATTTTCAGCCACCTCAAAAATTTACTCATACCGGATCTGGAACGCCCCCACTCTTCACCCGATGGAGCGTGATAGAGCGTGGCATGTGCCAGGCACCATTGATCTCCACAGTCTCAGCATGGCGGCGAATCTGTTTGGCGGAACGCACGACTTTGCGGCATTTTCTGCCAAACGTTCCCCTCCCCCACTGTCAACAAGACGCACCATCAATGCGATTACGGTTGAGACTCACGGTCCAGCTTTTCTGCTGACATTCACCGGAGAGGGCTTCCTCTATAAAATGGTACGAATCCTAACGGCCGCAGCCGTTCGACACGCCCAAGGAAAAGTCTCCCTCGATTCACTTATTAATCTCCTTGATCAAGGATTCCCCCGCTTCACTCACACCGCACCAGCACACGGGCTTTGCCTTGTGCGTGTAAATTATCCAGCAGCTTGAATCCCGTACGCCCATTGCTAACATGCGGCGTGCCGCTTCGCTTCTTCACCATCATCCTGATTTTTTTGGGGGCGCTATTACTGTCTCAAGGCACACTCTCGAGCCAAATGACCGAGGCAGAAAAAAAACGCCTTTTCCTCAAAGTCCGTGAGGACCTCAAGCCTGTGCCTCAGCCTTCCTCCTCCCCGAAACCCAAGCCCAAACCAGCTCCAACCCCCGAAAAAAAACGCTGGGTTCCCGCCCCAAGTCCGACACCGCAACCCATACCAACGCCGGCAAAAAAAATATTCCAAAAGCCGCCTGCGCCAGACGACTCGGATGACTACATTCTTATCCCCGAGGATGAACCCCCGCCCACCGTCCGCAAGCCAACGTTCTTTGCCATACCCATCCCCAAAAAATTCTCCACCCAATCGCCAAAAAAGCCGTCATCCAGCTCCACCCAGGCTCCCATCCGCATCGAAAAATCAGGGCTCCAAGATGAAGAAGGCTACGAGCCACCTAAGAAGGGTTTTAGCATCGGCCCCTTCAAACGCTGGCGTTATCTTTCCCCCTCCATTCGCAAGGCAATCGATAATGCGAAAGTCAAACGCGGGCGATGGAAATACATCATTATTCACAACAGCGGCACACGCCAAGGCAATGCCCGGATCTTTGACAACTACCACCGCCGCGTTCGAAAAATGCAAAACGGCCTCGCCTACCACTTTGTGATTGGAAACGGACAGTCCTCTGGCGACGGACAGATCGAAATCGGTAATCGCTGGACTCAACAAATCAACGGAGGTCACGTTGCGAGCAATTATCTTAATGATATCGCACTTGGCATTTGCCTCGTTGGCGACCTGAACCGCGACAAGCCCACAAATGACCAAATGGCTGCCCTGGACGAACTCGTTTCTTATGTCCGCCAGCGTGTCGGCAAGGTCAAAGGCCGCTCAGCAATCGTCAAGGGGCACAAAGAAATCAACCCTAAGCCTACAGACTGCCCAGGCGACAGATTCCCTCTCTCTTTCCTCCGGAAGAAATTCGGGGGTTAGGCCACCCCTCCTAGACGTCGCCAACCGAAAGCGTGCGACGCACTAGCAGATCGATCACATGCCTGTCATAGTCGCTGGCAATATTCTGCCCCGTGCTTGCAAAGAGCGGCACCAGTCCGTCATCCAACACAAATTCCCAAAGCTTTCCGCAACGTGGAATTTCATCCACATGCGTGAATACAACATGCGTTGCGCCAAGCACCGAGGCTCTCGAGTAGGCCTCTTGGATCATCAACCGCTCATAGGCTGAATTCACCACTAGCACCCTTGAAACGATTCCCAACTCATCGAAGGTCTTTTGCAACTTGCGAACTGTCTTGTCCGTCATCAGCGTACCTGGCAGATCAAAGTAGACGGTCATTCCGTCAGGAACCTTGCGTAATTCGGACCCTGTGCGCAGCAATGGCACCCCGAGCGCCTCGCAAAACATCGCCAACCCTTCTGAGGAATTGGGCTCATCCGACTCAAGCTTCATGACGCATGCTGGCTTCCCACGCAAAAAGACATCTGCAGCGAGTTGCTTGCACAATGCCGACGTGGAACCAGCCCCTGGTGAACCGAAAAACACGACTCTTTCCGACAAAGCGAGGGAGCGGGTCGGTGCTCTGTCTCGCATCAATAATGCAAAATGTGAAATCGCGGTCTGCAAAGGCTGTTTGTTCAATTCCCGCAATTCCGGCCTCTCCTCAAACTGAGCAAGGAACTCGGCAGGAATTCCGGCTTTTGACAATAATGTCCATAGCCGGCCTGTGGGCAGATTGTTGAACATCGCCTTTACCATTGCTTCAGGAACCATTTCAGTTTCCTCCCTTTGCATCTCAGGGGTTGGGCGCGGCTTGACACGCGTCCGCGCGGGCCGGCGCGGCCTCTGGGGCGTCGCTTCAGGCTCCTCCTCCGCTGTCTCCAACTCATTGGGGGCTGGGGCAGGATTTTCCTCATTTGGGGAAATCTTTGGCCTTACGCGCGGTTCGGTTGGCACCTGCGCGATGATTTCAAGTTTGGGAGACTTCAAAAACCTTGCCAACCCCTCCCCCTCAACCTGTCGCACTGAAATCACCTGTGCGGACTCACCGAGCTTTTCCCTAATTATTGAAGCCGCCTCTTCGGCCGACTTAACGATAAATTTGTATTTCTTCCCGGGAGAAACGGAAACGGGTTGTTTAGCCATGGGTTATTAAACGCTTTACAGCAAACACCCCACTACCGGCAAGTTCCGCCGGTGGGTTACCAAACCGACCAACTTCCCTCTGCTTGACTAGTGCCAGACGCGCGAACTGCTGTCTTTGGAGTTTTGTAGGCGCTCATCACCTTTTTTGGCGTAGGCTGGGGTGCCGCCACACGAGGCAATGACCGCACGCTGTTTTTGAGTAACAACTGCTCGCTCTCACGATTTAATAAGAGCAATTTTAGGATCTTCCCGAGCACTTTTTTCCTTACCTCGCAGGATGCCGCATGCTCGGCACTTTTTACCGGACCTGACAGACGAAGAAACTCCAATGCCCCCTGCAATTTCCCTATCATTTGCCGCTTCCTGCTCACCAGCAACTCTTCATCCTCTCCACTATCCCTTAAATGGGCGTTCTCCTCCTGCATGTAGTCGGAGATTTCGTCGCAAAGGGTGCTGTATTGCTCGAGGGCGGCGAGAGTGTTCATTGTGCTTCAATCAAAGCAAGACCCGTGCCAGCCGCATTGAGAGAATCTATTGAAGATGATCAAAAACGATCGTTTTCAATCCCGCCAGTCCATTAATTCGACCTCAGCATGCTCCGCCAAATGACGCGCCTCTTCTTTCGATGCAACACACAGGGCTGTTGCCCAAGCATCTGCAACAACACATCGATCCGCCCCGACTGTCACAGCGCCAGTGATATCTCTCGTGGGCCTACCAGTTCGGGGATCGATCAAGTGGGTAACTGAATTGCCTCCCACCTTTCTATTTTGCTCACTGCCGCCAGAAGTTGCATAGGCCAGATTATTTACACCAAGAATCTGCCTTCTCCCGTCGTAGCCAGGCAACGCGATCCGCCAACTATCGCGATGTTCATTTGAGCATGACTTATACCCACGCGCCATCACTTCCCCACCGAACTCAATAACGTAGTTCCCCAGCCCCAAGCCTTTCAAATGAGCATCGATCTGGTCGACTGCATAACCTTTGGCAAGGGCAGACAAGTCAATCCGTAACCCCGGAACCTTGCGCTTGATGGTTTGCTGTCTGCCGTCGAGCACCAATTTGTCGAAACCACATACGGCGCGCAGTTTCTCTAGATCGTGAGGAGCCGGAGGGTCGCTATGAGGTTGGTGGCCGAAGCCCCATGATTCAACTAGGGGGCCGATTGTTACATCCAAAAGACCACCACTTTTGTTGTAAACTTCCTTAGCCACCAAAAGAATCGCCCAGACGTGATCAGGTGCTCTGATAGGAGCGAGGGAGTTTTCGGAGTTAAAATGCGAAACCCAACTCGACTCGCGCCATTGGGATGCCTCGTCTTCAATTTCATCAACCAACGACTCAATGTCATCTTCGATCCGGGCCTCAACCGGCAAAGCATCCGCGATTTTAATATGGTATCGCGTGCCCATCGCTGAACCGGAGATCACGGTCGGAGTGCTCGACTGATTTCGAAACTGAAAAAGCTGCACGGCAGCAAACAATCCCACCACGACGCCCACTGACCAGACCCAGCGCATCAACCCCCTTCGTAAACTATTTCACTGGAAGCCTTTACGGCAGGAGACTCTTTAGTGGCGGGTTGACGGATAACATGCACCAGCACTTTCTTAATCATGTCACCAGCAGTCGTGATGCCGTCGAAGTTGTAAAAACGATCACCACTCCGTGTTGCCTTGCCGCCATGTGCCACGCGATGCATGAGAAAGTAGGCGTCGCCACCATCGAAGTCGTCGAGATTGATCAGATCTGTTGCGTAAAGAATGGATGGCTGACCGAGACGAGGGTCGGCGTATGTCTCGTTGGGATCACCAAACGCGTTGATCTCCAAGCACACAATGAGCGGACTTTCTTCGCCGCTGATGAGAGACTTCTCGATACTGAAACTATGCATCGGCGTTGCTTCAGTAATGGCCT
>CALAPX010000060.1 GCA_937888355.1 uncultured Spartobacteria bacterium | reverse complement strand
CCATGAAGCGCTCGATGTATTTGCAGACCGCGCGGCATTCGATCGCATGAGGGCAATATCCGGACAAACGAAGGCTCCCACGCTGGAAATGCCTGACGGCAAGGTGTTGGCCGATTTCGATATTGGACAACTTGAGCTGTTTTTGAAGGAGTATCGGCCGGCATGATGTCTTCGTTCTTGTTGGTTGTTGGGGTGGGTGTTCTCGCGGTGGGCTTGAGAAGTTTCCAATCCCCTGTCTTGTTCCGGTTGGGAACATTCGGCTTGGTGGCCACGTCATTTTTGGCCGGGTGGATGCTTGCCGATAGCCTCGCGCTCGGGGTGGTCTTTGCCTCGACTTGGTTTTTGCTCCCTTGGCTTGAGATTTTGACTCGGGTAAGGAAGTTGCGTCTTCCGTTGCACCGATCGCTTGAAAAATGTCCACCTCCTCCAGCGAGCCATTTCCCGGGATTTGGCGAGCTTTCAGACGAGCTGGAATCCTTGGATTACGAGTATGTCGACGATGTGAATTGGCGACACGAGGACAGTCGGCATTTCTACCGTTTATTCTACCATGCTGAAAAGCGGGCCGCTGGGGCAATCTGTCTGGTGGAGCAGGACGGAGTGTCGTTTTACTACGCGTCTTTTTCATCACGGTCTGTCGATGGGCGATTGTTCATGACATGGAACTACCCTTTTTCCTACGGCATGCATCCTTTGCCTCGGACTGTGTTCAACAGGGTGGAGGGAATGCCTGGCATCAAGGAACTCGGTGACGAGCATGAGGTGTTTCTTGCGGCCCGCACCGATGGAATCGGAGATCTGGTCGAGCGAGACATGGAGTCCCTTCGCGCGGAGGTCGAGCGGGATCTCAAACTTCAAATCGAGCACAATATCGACAAGGGAATCCTGAAACGTGACGGTGAGGAAATGATTCGCTACTCCCTGCGCGGAATGTTCTTTCTCTGGACACAATTTCTCAGGGAATTTGTCAGGCTGTCCTAAGAACCGGCCCTGGCTCCTCAAAGATGTCCGCCATGCACTCGACACAAGCCATTCCGCGATCCCATGGCGGGTGGCGTTTCGATCACTCGTACACGAGGCTTCCTGCCGAGTTATTTGAGAGGACAAAGCCCGATCGGGTATGCCGCCCGGTTATGGCCGTCTTCAATCGCGCCTTGGCCATGGAGCTCGGACTCGCTCCAGAGGGGTTGGACTCCACCTGCGGGGCAGTGCTATTTTCCGGGAATGAACTGCCTCCGGGAGCTGAACCGATCGCCCAAGCTTATGCCGGCCATCAATTCGGACATTTCACCATGCTCGGTGATGGGCGCGCCGTCTTGCTTGGCGAGCAGCTTGATCCCGCCGGGAGGCGTTGGGATGTGCAGTTGAAGGGGTCGGGAAGGACACGCTATTCGCGACGAGGCGACGGGCGAGCCGCCCTCGGGCCAATGCTGCGTGAGTATATCATCAGCGAAGCCATGCACGGGCTTGGTATCCCGACGACCCGCAGTCTAGCCGTGGTGGCGACCGGCGAGACAGTTCACCGAGATGAACCTCTGCCCGGGGCTGTGCTGGTCCGTGTCGCCGCCAGCCACATTCGCGTTGGCACCTTTGAATATGCGGCGTCCCTTGGTGACCCAAAGGTCCTCGCGGCATTAGTTGATTACACAATCCAGAGGCACTTCCCGGAATGCGCCTCGGAGTCAGCACCCGGCCGAGCCTTTCTTGAAGCGGTTTGCCGAAGCCAAGCAACCCTCATAGCCAAATGGTTTTCCGTGGGGTTCATCCATGGGGTGATGAATACCGACAACATGGCGCTCTCCGGCGAGACGATCGACTACGGACCGTGTGCATTCATGGATGCGTATGATCCAGAAACCGTCTTCAGCTCAATCGATCGAAACGGGCGATATGCGTTCTCGCAGCAACCAGTCATTGCGCACTGGAATCTCGCGCGCTTGGCCGAGTCGGTGGCCCCGATACTTCATTCCTGTGAGGAAAAAGGGCTCGAGATGGCCAAAGAGGCGCTGTCGGTGTATCCAGGAGCCTTTAAACGGGCCTGGCTCGACGCCATGGGCGCCAAGATCGGCTTGTTCGAACCAACCGAGAGCGATGTCCCGCTGGTCGAAGATCTGCTTGTATGGATGCTTCAAACAAAAGCCGACTTTACAAACTCTTTCCGGCACCTTGATCCGGAGAGTGGGGCGGCAGGCTCTTCAGGCTGGAGGAAGGCTTGGGCGGAGCGCCTTGGACGGCAGTCTCAATCGTTTGCCGACGCCCGCGGGCTCATGCAGAGAAGCAATCCTGCGGTGATTCCTAGGAACCACAAAGTCGAAGGAGCGCTCCAAGCGGCGATGGAGAGCGACGATTTTTCTTCATTGAGGGAACTCCTCGACGCCCTGGAGTCACCTTACGAAGACAAGGCAAGAAACTTGGAATTTCTCACGCCCGGGCCGCCACCCACAACTCCCTACCGCACGTTTTGTGGGACGTAGCCAAGGAATAAGCTGTTCACCGACGGAGCCATGTCTTTAACTCTGCCCCGCATGAATCCCTCACTTCTTGCCGACGACGATTACTATCCACTGCTCGAGGCCAGGCACGGCGATCCCTTTCGTATTTTAGGGATTCGATCCGAAGGGGCTGGCAGCGTGGCGCGTGTACTTAGGCCCGATGTGGCCGGGGTGGCTGTTGTGTTGGAGGCCAAGCCCGGCGCGCGGTACGACCTCCCCCCAGTTGGTGAGCAAGGACTGTTCGAGGCGGCGCTCGGAAGCATTGATCCTGAAATGCCCTATGCTCTTGAGTTTACCGCTCACGATGGCACCCGGTGGAGGGAGCGAGACCCTTATGCATTCGGTCCCGTTCTCGGCGAATTGGATATCCATCTTTTCAACGAAGGCACGCATTATGACGTTCATAAAAAACTAGGAGCCCATGTCGTGACGCAGGACGATGTGCCTGGCGTGCATTTCGCGGTATGGGCGCCAACTGCCCAGCGGGTGAGTGTGGTCGGCGACTTTAATGCTTGGGATGGCCGCCGGCACCAGATGCGCAGATTGCTTCCTTCCGGCGTGTGGGAGATTTTCGTGCCGGGTGTCCATGAGGGAACGCACTACAAATTTGAGATTCGCACCGCCAACGGCGACGTGATTCTCAAGACCGACCCGTATGCCTACTACGCCCAACATGGCACGGCTACTGGGTGCATGGTATTTGATCTTGAGCGCTACCAGTGGAGTGACTCCGATTGGATGGATCAGCGCCCGAAGATCGACCCCTATAACAGCCCGATGAGTATCTATGAGGTGCATATCGGATCATGGCAGAGGATTGATGACCACGGGGAACGCCTTCTGAGCTATCTGGAGTTGGGCGACCGATTGATTCCGTATGTGAAGGAAATGGGCTTCACCCATATTGAGTTGATGCCAGTGATGGAGCACCCGTTCGATGGCTCATGGGGCTACCAGGTTGTCAATTATTACGCGCCGACCAGCCGGTTTGGAAATCCCGACGAGTTCCGGAATTTCGTCGACCGGTGCCACCAGGCCGGGATTGGAGTGATCCTCGATTGGGTGCCCGGGCATTTTCCGAAGGACGCGCACGGCCTCGCGCGCTTTGATGGAAGTTGCCTCTTTGAGCATGAGGATCCACGCCTCGGAGAGCACCAGGACTGGGGAACGCTTATTTTCAATTATGGCCGCAATGAGGTAAAAAATTTCCTCATCGGCAACGCGCTCTTCTGGCTGGAGCAATACCACATCGATGGTTTGCGGGTGGATGCGGTGGCGTCCATGCTTTACCTCGACTACTCACGCAAGGATGGCGAGTGGCTTCCGAACTGCTTTGGCGGCCGAGAGAACCTTGAAGCGATTGATTTCATGAAACGCTGCAACGAGGTTTGCTACGAGCGCTTTCCTGGCGTGGCATTGATCGCCGAGGAGTCGACCGCATGGCCCGGCGTGTCACGTCCCACCTACAACAGTGGACTGGGTTTTGGATTCAAGTGGAACATGGGGTGGATGAACGACAGCCTTCGCTACATCGCGCGCGAACCAGTCCACCGCAAATACCACCAGGGCGATATCACCTTCTCGATGCTTTATGCCTTTCAGGAACACTTCATCTTGGTTCTCAGCCACGATGAGGTTGTCCACGGTAAGGGTTCGCTCATCAACAAAATGCCGGGAGATGTATGGCAGAAATTTGCAAATTGCCGCATGTTCCTTGCGTGGATGTGGGCGCATCCGGGCAAGAAACTGATTTTTCAAGGGATCGAGTTCGGACAGTTCGACGAGTGGAAACACGGATCCAGCCTTGATTGGCACCTTGCGGCGGAACCTCTCAACAAAGGCATGAGCGAGCTAGTCCGGCGCTTGAATGGTCTCTACACCTCCGAACCTTCGTTTTATGAGTGCGATGACAGCTACGAAGGGTACGAGTGGATCGATTTCGGCGACGCGGAGAGCTCCGTGTGGTCGTTCTTGAGAAAATCACGCACCGGCGCCCCAATTGTTTTTGTGGTGAATGCCACTCCAGTAGTCCGCAGCGGCTACAGAGTGGGAGTATCCGCTCCCGGATTTTACGAAGAGATTTTGAATACCGATGCAGCCGTCTATGGCGGGGGCAATGTCGGGAACTATGGTGGTATTCCCGTCCACCAGGAGTGGGCTTGGCAGGGACGCCCTCATTCGATAGAGGTGACACTGCCCCCGTTGTCGGTGACAGCCTTCAAGCTGGTTCCAGAGAAGGCCTGAGCACGTGCAAATCATGGGGTAAAACGGCTTGTCTCAAGTGAGGTCGGCTTTACTTTGGACAGCCTGTGAATTTCCTCCACCATATTCCCGCGAGAGCGTTGATTTCATTCAGCGCCGCCATCCTTTGCTATCTCAATCCGTTGAAGTCCACCGCAGCTGATGGGTTTGAGGCGGTGAGGGATGGGTTTTCCAGCCAGGGGGTGGGAGGGACCAAGTGCACATTTGAGTATGAGCCCAGCGGATCGACTTGGACGCAGGGTCTGGATGAGAGCAAGGTGTTCCTAGCCGCATTCGCTTCAGGCGATTGGAGGCTGGGCATTGGCAAAGGAGGACAAATCTATTCGCTTCGCGGCCCGTTCGGGGAGTCGATCCCCCCGCAGCGTCCGAATGCGCCTTGGATCGATGAGGTCTGGCACCTGGTGGTGACGAATAATGACATCGTGACCCCGATTCACGATTTTCAAAATAGCGACAGGAAGAATAACTGGATGCTTGGAATGCCGATCCAGTATTTCATCCACCAGGCCGGAATCTACTTGGAGGGCCTGACAGGAACGAAAGAAACCGGCGCTCCGGTTGAACCATTTTACTCTCCCCTTTTGGCAAGCCAATGGGATCCCGCAACAAGTTCGCTTTATCTTTTGAATTGGGCCCAACAGGCACGGAGTCCGAATGTTTGGAAATCCGGGGTTCTTATTCAAACAGGTTACCGGGATATCGGTGGCGGCGCCATTGAAGTGGTGCAACTCTTGTCCAACTTTGGAAGCGAGAAGATCACCTACATGAATGCTCCTTGGGGCGGGGTGCGGCACTCGTCCCTTCCCCACACCGTGCTTTCCGAGAAGGGCGGGGGATGGAAAAAAGTCGAAGGCTCATGGGGGTGGGAGGGAATCCCTTCGGCTCCATTCAACGAAACCGGTGGGTGGATCGGCTGGGCTCGCGATTCGTCCAACGAAGCCAGTCCTACGCTCGGGCTTGTCTTCGGAGTTGAAGGCGGCAAACGGCCTGATTGGCGGAAGGGACGCAGTCAGATTCTCTACGGGACAGCCGCAAAAGGAAGCCCCCGCGATTACGATGCCGTTGAAACAAGTTGCAGTATCAATTTGCCGCATGGTGAATCACTCATGGTAAGGTGGTTTTTGGTTATTGGACCCTTTGCCCACGTGCGCGAACGAGCGGTGGCTCTGTCCGGGAACGCTGCCATGTGGCAACCAGCCATGAAGCGATCGGCATTGAAGCCTGTATGGATTGATTCGAATGATCTCTCGAACGCCGGCAAGGGGGACCCCGATTTTCATTTGTATGCTCTTCCTGTTGCCGGCGCCGTGCCAGTGTTTCTCATGAAGGACAGCTCCACAGGGGCATGCTTTGCAGCCACCGACCCGAGTGCCGGTGTGCCAAAAGCGCCCCTCCGCAACCCGATTCCGGCATCCAACCCACTCCATGCGGTCTATGAGAACCGAGAAGTACACTATCAATACCAAAGCAACGTGCTCCCAACAGCTCTGCTTGGCTTTGCCAGCTTGAAAGAAACAGAAGGCACATCCCGAATCGAATTGCCCGGAGCCGGGGGGGCTTCATTGGTTGTTTGGGGTCCTGCAAAAGTGGAGTCAGTCGTGAGCAAATGAAACAAATCCTTATTCTATTTCTTGGAGTGTTGATTGGGTCGGTTCATGCGGTCCCTGTTGGTATGGAGAGACCGAATGTGCTGTTGGTCTTTACCGATGATCAGGGGTTTGGCGACGTGGCATTCAACGGAAACCCACAACTAAAAACACCACATTTGGATTCTTTGGCCGCGAGGGGTGTGAGTTTTACGGATTTTCTGGCAAGTCCGACGTGTTCTCCATCGCGCGCCACATTGATGACCGGGAGGCACGAGTTTCGCTCCGGGGTGACGCATACAATTGAAGGCCGGAATGTGCTTCGCTCGGGGGTTCCAACCATGGCGGAGGCATTTCGAACGGCCGGCTACCGCACCGCCATTTTCGGGAAATGGCACCTTGGAGAGCCTCGCCCATTCCATCCCCTCGACCGCGGGTTTGACCATGCGCTTCTGGTGGGAGGCGGAGCTGTGGGCCAGACGCCGGATTATTGGGGCAACACAATGTTCGATCCGCACCTGCAAGAAAACGGGGTGTGGAAACCATACAAAGGATACATGACTGACATTTTGTCGGATCAGGCGACCGCATGGATCCGGCGGGACCAGAAGCCTTGGTTCTGCTATCTGTCGCTCAACGCCCCGCATGTGCCGTTGCAGGTCGATGAGCAGTGGTCAAAGCCCTATCTCGATATGGGTCTCTCTCCGCGCCTTGCAAAATTCTACGGCATGATCACCAACCTCGATGCGCAGTTGGGGAGGGTGCTTGCGAATCTTGCGGATGACGCCCTCGATCGAAAGACAGTGGTTGTCTTTATGGGGGACAATGGCTCCGCGTTGGGCGGGGATCCGCGCCCCGGTGAGTTCACCGCGGGGCTTCGTGGCACGAAGGGAAGCGCCTATCAAGGCGGCTCGCGCATCCCGGCGGTTTTCTCCTGGCCCGGCCACTTTCCCGCAGGGTGTCGCGTGAACACCCTCGCTGGCTTGTGTGATATTTTGCCGACATTCGCCGCTCTTTGCGGGCTCGATCTCAAGCGGTTTCCTGCTGTTGATGGCCGCTCGCTTGATTCAATTTTGCTGACAGGCAAACAGCCTGCCAACTGGACAGATCGAGTTATGCCGGTCCATGTGGCCCGCTGGCCCACAAATACCCCCGTTGACAAGTTGCCCTTCCTGAATTCGTCGATTCGCAACCAGAGTTACAGCCTTGTGAACGGCAAAGAGCTTTACGATCTCGAGAGCGATTCTGGCGAGCAACACGATATCGCCGCCTTCCGACCGGAGATCGTAAAAAACCTCCTTGAGGCATATCGCGCGTGGTGGACTGGAATCAAAGTCAGCACCATGGATCAGCAGCCGTTCATTCTTGGTCGGCCGGGGACAGGCGCGGTAGAACTCACATGCATGGATTGGGCGCCCGGAAAGCGTTCAGGGGAGCCGCTGCCGGTCGGTCTATGGGAGCAGGAGCCGATCGCGTGTTGGACATCCGGCAACACAATGTTCGATGTGGATGGAGGGTCAGGAGGTTGGATGGTGCGCGTGGAGACGCCTGGCACCTATTTGCTCGCATTGCGCAGGCGGCCTGCAGAAGCGTCCGATCCGGCGCCGTATTCCAAGGGCGAGGCGGTGTTGGAAATCGCCGGGAAGGTCCTCCGCCAGCCAGTTCTCGCGGGAACGGAGTCGATTGAATTGAGGATCGATCTGCCTGTCGGCGATCATTTTCTCGAGCCTCTAGTCTCCGGGCAACGCCAATCCGGGCAGCCCGAGGGAGCTTATTTTTGCACAATCACCCGCACGGCCCATTGACCGACCTGCGGTAGGCGATGGAAATCGATTGCGTCCGCCGCAGGAACACATTAGGGAGCCCCTCTTAACACACAAAAAACCAACCTCGCCCACATGCATCCCATCAAAGATCTGAGACAGGACACATTTCCCACTGGCAACCATTCCGCATGGATGGAAAGCGCCGCCTTCGATTGGCGCGACGCCACACCTCTTGGCAACGGAACGCTCGGCGCGCTTCATTTTGGCGGGTTGGCCCACGATCGGATTTTATTCAACCACGAGCGTTACTATGGTGGGTCGATCACTCCACCCCTCCCGGATTCCTCGGCTCTTCTTCCCGAAGTGCGGCGGTTGCTGGATGAGGGAGATTTCACCAAAGCGAACGATCTTTACCGCCAACGGTGGGAGGATTGGGGATATGAGGCCGACAGCGCCCATTATCTGCCGGGACCAGTGCTGAATTGGCGTCAGCAGATTCCTGGGGCGTTTCATGGTTATTCACGGTGGGTGGATTTCATGACTGGGGTGGGTGGGCTGGATTGGCGCTTGGACAACCAGATTTTCCGACGTGTGCTATTCACCTCCATGGCCGACGGGTGTTGTGTGTTCCAACCCTGCGAGCATGGCGCTCCTGCATCCGAGGCGCGCTTGTGGTTCTCTGTGCAGGACCCCTCCGACACGCTCGACAAACACGACCTCCCCTTGCCGCTTCATATCCACCAGCACACGACCTTCGGGTCGAATTGGATGGCGTCCTTCTTCGACGGCCCCGAGCGGGCCTCCTGCGCCGTTGTTGCTCATTGGGGAGACATGCTGGGCACCCAGATTGATGGGCGGACGATGAATTTAACTCTCCAGCCAGGCTGCCAAATTTTGATTTCGATGTTGGTCAGTCCGACCCGGGAGGGAGTAAAAAAAGAGGTGGCACGCCTTGCGGAGCTGTCCTCGGTAAAGAACCTGCGCTATCGCCATGAAGAGATCCACAAGGAACGCTATGGGCGATGCGTGCTTGATTTGGATGTCGAGCACGCCGACCTATCGAACGACGAGTTGCTCATGAAGGCCTACCGCGGCGATGTGCCTGACGCATTGCTGGCAAGGATGGCAAACTTCGGCCGGTATCTCCTTATTGGGTCGGCAACCAAGGGAACGCTTCCGCCAAACCTGCAGGGGATTTGGAACGGGAATCACCAACCGCCATGGTGGTGTGTGTTTTTCTTCAACGAGAATCTCCAGCAGGCCCTCTGGCCCGCTCTTCCAGGCGGTCTTCCCGAGTGTGTTGAAGGCCTCTTCGGCTTGCTTGAGGAGCGCATGGACGATTTCCGCACGAATGCGAAAAACATGTTCGGATGCCGTGGCATCCTGCCTCCGCTCTACATGTCGCCCGACTGCGGATTGAAAAAAAATCCACAGGCCCACGTGCAATACTGGACGGGAAGTGGTGCTTGGTTGGCGCAGATCTACCAAGATTACTGGCTCCACACTGGCGACCGTGACTTTTTGGAGAAGCGCGCGATTCCCTTCTTCCGCGAAGTTGCCGCGTTCTATGAGGACTTCCTGGTCGAGGGAGCGGATGGATTGCTTCACAATTACCCCGCCAACTCGCCGGAAAACAACCCGCTCGGCCATGTTGATCGGCATGGCGATCCCGCCCGTGTGTGTGTGGATGCCACCATGGACATCTCATTGGTTCGCGAGGTGTTTGGAAATCTCATCAAGGCAACCAGGCTTGTCGATGGCGAGGGGTCCGAGGATATCCCACGTTGGGAGGCGCTTCTTGGGAAACTGCCCCAATACCGCATCAATGAAGACGGAGCGATTGCCGAGTGGATCGATGACCGCCAGCAGGACAACTACCATCACAGACACTTATCCCACATTTACGCCCTCTTCCCCGGCTTGGAGATCACCCCAGAGAGCAGTGAGCTTTTCGAAGCTTGTCGAGTTGCGGTGGAAAAGCGGCTTGTTGTTGGGCTTGTCGACCAAACAGGGTGGTCCCTCGCGCACATGGCGCACATTTATTCCCGTCTCGGAAAACCGGGACGAGCATTGCAATCCCTGCAATTGCTCTGCCGGTCGGTGGTGGGAACGAACCTCTTTACCGCCCACAACGATCTTCGAGACATGGGTATCACCATGGACTATCGCAAGGGGCCCAGGCCACTCGTTCAGACCGAGGCCAACAACGGTGTAACCTCGGCGGTTTATGAAATGCTCGCCTTGTCGACCGCTGAGACATTGCGCCTGCTCCCTGCCCTGCCATGGAATTGGAGCCGAGGGCGCATTCAAGGCATGCGCCTTCGTGGAGGGGGCATGCTTGACTTGGAGTGGGACCGCACCGCCGGTTGGTGGCGCGCATCATTCACAGGCCGCGAGCGGCGGGTTTATTTGGGCAACAGGCGGGGGAAAAGTATCCCGCTTGAGAATGATAAGAATAGGGCTCCCGATGCGCCGCACGTTTTTAAAGGCACATTCTGCTCAACGGGAATCGTCTTGCCTGCGGATGCGACTTTCGCGCTTGGAATCTGATTGCAGACAGACGATTCTCAAAGCTTTCATCCCTAACCCCACCCGCCCGACATGCAATACTCCCTCGCCTGGATCGACTATGCCGCCATCATTCTTGTGGTTCTTTTCACAATTGGTGTCGCTGTTTACTTCACAAAAGCTGGGGGCAAGGACATGGAGTCATTCTTCGTCTCCGGACGATCGCTGCCATGGTATGTGGCCGGGGCCTCCCTCACAGCAACCAGTTTTGCGGCCGACACGCCGCTGTGGGTGACCAGCCTCGTGCGTGAGCATGGAATCCACTTTGTGTGGCAGTTCTGGGCCCCCTTCATTGGCGCGATTCTCACAGTGGTCTATTTCGGGCGTCGCTGGAGACGCTTGGCATTGCTCACCGATGTCGAATTTGTCGAAGCCCGCTACGGCGGAAAGGTGGCAAAACTCCTGCGCGGCTGGGGGGGCGCCTTTGGGGCGTTGATCA
>CALAPX010000059.1 GCA_937888355.1 uncultured Spartobacteria bacterium | reverse complement strand
ATGGCGGCCAGTTCCTCGACCTCGAGAATCTCCATGTGGCCGCCAAAACAGGCGAGCTGGGCGGTGAGGTCGGTGTAAATATCCAGCATGCCATTGTAGTAATGGCCGAGCAGGCCGAGGCGGTTGTTCGCCATCGTGTGGGCAACGCGGGCAGCCTCGATCCATTCCTCGACTTCGTTCCAAACTGGGTCGCCCTCGAGTAGGGTTCCGGTGACTTGGTGGAAATCGATGCCCGCGCGCTTGAAGGCGTTGGCGATTTCGGGGACCGGGCAGGCGGAGCACCAAGCGAGCCAGTCGCCGGTCATCTTCGTGCGGTCGCCGAGCTTGTTGAATGCCTCGTAGTCGATCGCCTCGCCGGGTTGGAGATTCATGATCACCACCGGAACCTTTGCGCGTTGCATCACGGGAAGGACGGTCGATGACAGGGCATAGGTCGTGACATGAAGGAAAACGATGTCCACCTCCGAGCGCCGGAAGAAGCTCCCGGCTTCGACGGCACGCTCGGGTGAGTCCACGAGTCCGGCGTTGCAAATTTCCACGCCGTCCTTGGCGAGTTTGCCGGCCACCTGCTCAAGGTATCCCTCAAGGCGTTCCTTGAGCCCATCGAACTGCGGCCAGTATGTGTCGAGACCGATACCGAAAAGGCCAATGCGGAGGGGCGGGGAATTATGTGTTTGCGGTTTGGAGAGGTTGCTCATTTTAGTAGGGATGATGGTTATGCGTGGATCGTCAGGACTTTTCCTGGCGAGAGGGTGATGGCTTTGTCGAAAACAAGGCGTTGCTTGTTTCCAAGGGTTTCTAAGGAAAATAAAATTTCAGTTCCATCAAGGGCCGCTTTTGGTGCGGTGGAGCGTTCGGGCAGATCCAAGCCCAGTGACTTCAGTGAGATCGATCCGTAGTTGACTTGGAGCGATGAGACGAATTCTTGATTGGTTTTTCGTTGTTCAAATGTGCCCCATCCTCCAGCGGCAGTGAATGCACACTTGAAGGTGTCTCCATCAAATACCTTTGGAGAGAACCCAAGGTATCCTTTGGGACCATGCGACTCATATCCACAGGCGGCAAGAAACGCGCCGTACGATGCCATCGCCCTGGAATAGTGGTCGCTGCATTCGATCTCATTGTAGGGATTTCGGCGCTCAGCCCCGTATCGGTCATGAATGGCCCGGGAGACAGTCATGCCTTCCTCTACTAGTCCCTCGGAGATCATATGGGCGGCCGCCTGCCACTCGAATCCGGTCATGCATTCGTTGAAATACCCGAACTGCCAAGCCTTGTGCCATTTCTCGTTGAGTCCTCCCTTCGGCCAGGTGCACATGATCAGGCCTTTGTCATCGTCCATCGCATACCAGCGTCCACGGGTAAATGTGTCGCGGAAGCGTCCGATGTGCGGCACGAAATTATATTTATACAATGCCTTCAAGGCAGAGAGAGTCTTCTCCTTGTCGAACAGGTATCCCAGTCCGAGTTGGTGAGCCCAGAATTGTCCGAATACTTGATCGATGTAGCAACCGGTCCCGACGGCGACGTGATCCACATGGTTCGGGTCCAGTTCGTGGAAAAAATATTCCCCGTTGTAGAGTTCAAGAATCGTTTTGGCGCCTTGGTCGGCGATGGACTTGCACTCATTGGCAAAGGAAGTGTCACCCATCTCGGTGGCCATTGCCTCGCCGGCTCGCAATGCGGCCAAGTATAACGTGGCCAAAAACGAAATCCTTCCATACCAAGCGGCATCCAGTGTGTTGTGCTGAGCATCGCTAAGAATCCCAGTGCGGTTTTTGTCGCGATTGATCAGGAAGCGAATCGCTTTTTTTATCTTTGGCCAATTGCGCTTAAGGAACTCGTCGTCTGATGACATCTGGTGTTCCCTGTAGGCACCAAGAATTCGACCGCATTGTCCGTCATCTGCAGCATGGTTCCCTTCCTTCAAATTGGCGCGCATTCCAATGCCGCCGTTCTCATGCATGGCGATGCCAAAATCCACCTCCTCCCGGTGGCGGCGTTCGACATCAGGAAACAGCCTTCCGGGAGCTTGGGCGTAATGCCACACATGGGTGCAGGTGCCTTCACAGCAACCGATTCCCTCCCATGCCCAGAAGCGTCCGTCACGAAACCGATACGCCGTGGTTGTCGCAAGAATCGAAGTGTTCGCCATCGTCCGGTCAAGGAACCAGTACGGCAATGTCGAGTCGTACCAAGTATCCCGCCATAGCTTTGTGTTCCCGGAAAGTCGCTGGAAATCATTGGCCACATAATGCGCCACACCGAGGGCATCATCGAACCGGGCGGCATATTCACGGCCGACCCCCTGCATTTTCCATGCCGTGAGGTTTGGGAAATGCCAGGTGATAACGAAATCGACGGTCCTTTCCTCGCCGGGCTCAAGAGTCAGTTTTTGCCCTACAGAACCGGTGTACTTGCCTTTCTCGGATTCCGGTTCTGCGATCACCGAATCGCTCTTATTGGTCAAGACGGCCAAGACCATCGAGCCATGATCGCGAGCTGTGCTCAGGTCTTCTTCAGAGGATTCGAGGCCAGTGCAGTTTAATGCGGTGAATCCCTTCTCGTGAACCAGTGCATTGGTTCGGAGGGCTTTCGCTTTCTTGGTTGATAAAAAAACGGGGTTCTCCAGCCAGCCCAGCATGTCGCAATCCACCTTGGTGTCTCCCGTGTTCTTCAATGTGTAGGACATGATGATCGCGGGAAGCGAAGAGTCCGCAGTGTTCATCGGAATGAACGGGGAAAATGCCGTCAGCTTGGCTTGAATCGGGCACGTAGGATCCTCGTAGGAAACTTCCCCGATCGGATATTGGCCCGTGAAGGCGATTTTTTTAAAGCCTTCCGCATCGAGCGGGTGGAGCGCTCCATTGATGCGAATTCCGAAGCGTTGTTCGAAGGGGTAAATCCGCTTGGTCGGGGAAACATAGTTGGCGCCATCGCGCATGCGGATATGCCTGCCCTTGTACTCCACATGTCTTGGAGTGATGCCTTCCGAATCGTCATTGCAGATATTCCAAAGCCACAACCTCCCATCGCCACCTAGATAAACGGTTCCAGCAAACAAGCCTCCCACCGGCATGCCGATGTGATCAAGAGCCTTAGGATCGCTGTAAGTATGGGCAGTGCCTCTGGCTGTCAGCGAGCGCACCCAGTTCGGATCCAACCCCTTGGTTGCGGGGATGAGCCGCGCGTATTTCTCAACGATGTTTGCTTCTGTGATTCCCGGGGCCCCATAAGCTCCATAGCGGAAGAAGCCGGTTCCCAGAGCAAACCCCGCCCCCATCTTTAGAAATGACCTGCGATCAAGTGGGGTGCTTTCGTTCATAGTGTTTGTGTTGAACCCTAGAATGCGGATCTAATTGAGATTTTCCGCCAACCACCACCTCGGTGGCATCGAGTTCAAGCCATGGAACCAACCGGCAAAGGGAGAACGCTGGGAGGAATTTGAGCATCGGGAGGAATCTAACGGATCCAGCAGGTGGGATGAATGCTAAGAATGATTTAAAATATCATCAAAATGACACTAATTGTTCCCTCCTGCTTTTAATGGGCTGAAAGAGGTCATTACTTCGGAATGCAGGATGCATTATTTCAAAACCTCCGACTTCACGGTTTTGACTTCTCCGTTCACGCGGACTTTGACTTCGCGGGGTTCTGGGGAGGCGATGCGGAAGTTCACGACTTTGCCGTCCTTCCACTCGATATCGACGGTGAAATTTCCCCGCGCCATGAGGCCGGTGACTTTTCCTTCCGGCCAGACTTGGGGTAGGGCGGGGAGGAGTTGGATTTCGCCCGTCTGCGACTGCAGAAGCATCTCGCAAACGCCGGCGGCGTAGCCGAAGTTGCCGTCGATCTGGAAGGGCGGGTGCGTGGCGAGGAGGTTGGGCAGGAACGAGGATTTGATCATGCCGTTCAGGATTTTGTAGGCGCGGTTGCCGTCTTGCAGGCGCGCCCAAACACAGATTTTCCAAGCGCGGCTCCAACCGGTGGACTCGTCGCCACGGGCGTTCATCGAGACTTTGGCGGCTTCGGCGAGTTCCGGCGTGGTCGAGGGCGAAATCTGGCGGCCGGGATAAACGGCGATCATGTGTGAGAAGTGGCGGTGCTGATCCTTTGGGTCATCGAGGTCTTCGGCCCATTCTTGGAGTTGGCCCCATTTGCCGATTTTTGGTTCGAGCAAGCCGGATCGCATCTCTTCAACCTTGGCGCGGTAGCCCTCATCGACACCAAGGTCCTTCGAGGCTTCGATGTAATTCGTAAAAAGATCATAGACCAATTGTTGGTCGTAGGAATTGCCTGCAACGACCGGGCCGTGTTCTGGCGACTTGCTCGGTGGTGCCACCAATCTGCCCTTGGGATCCTCTTGGAGGGAATCTTCCCAAAATTCGCAGAGTTCCTTGAAGACTGGGTAGGCGCGGTTCCGGAGAAATTCCTGATCACGAGTGAAGGCATAGTGGTCCCAGAGGTTTTGCGAGAGCCACGCCCCGTCCGCCCGGCTCCATGGGCAGGTGGCGCCCCCAAAGATGCCGTTCTCCCATCGGGTCGCCCATCCGCGCACATGAAGCTCCTTTTTAGTCTCATCACGGCGGACCGGGATCACCGAATTCAGCCATTCGGAGTAAGGTATGAAGCACTCGCCGAGATTGGCCGCGTCCACAAACCAGTAGTTCATCTGGACATTGATATTCGCGTGGTAATCGCATCGCCACTTCGGGTTGTTGCTCTCGTTCCAGAGGCCTTGGAGATTCGCCGGCAGGTCGCCGGGACGCGAACAGGCGATCATCAAGTAGCGCGCGAACTGGAAAATGAGCGCCTCAAGTTCGGGATCGGGTGCGCCTTTGAGCGTGGGGTCATTGGTCTGGCCGTCATAGCTGACGCCTTTGGCCACGGCTTGATCTCCTCCCCTGTAAGCAGCCAACCGGCGGTCGGTGGGAAGCTGAAGGACAGCCTCCGGGGTTTTTCCAAGGTTGAGGCTGAGGCGGTTGAAGAGCGATTGGTAGTCATTTTCGTGCGCGGCGAGGAGTTCGGCGTAGGGCGTCGAGGCGGCCTTCGCGAGACGTGCAGCGATGGCCGCGTGCGGATGCTCACCGCGCCACTTTTTGTTGCGCTGGTTGATGTAATCCGTGCCGCCATCGAGATAGATCGTCAGGGTATCGACATCCTTGAACACCAGCTTGCCATCCTTGACCTCGAGCGTGCCTCCTTCATGGCGCACAAGCGTACGCCCCTCGTAGTCGAGGGCGATGCCATATTCGGAACGGTTTCTCGAAAGAGAGTGAACATACCCGGCCAGGTTTCCTTTGATCGTCAACCCCTCCGCATCCGCTGTGCTTGTGCCTTTATGGGCGTCCGCAAGAGAAACCGCTCCACTCAGCGCGCCGGGCTTGTCCGCCGTCGTGCGGAAGATCATCACCCCAGCCGGGTGGCTCGCGAAATACTCGCGCCGGAAGTTCACGCCGTCCTTGGCATAGGAAACCGTGTGCACCGCCCTCGCGATATCGAGTTCGCGCCGGTAGCCGGCCGTTGTGCCCATGTTGTCGAAGTCGATGAACAAGTCGCCGAATGCCTGGTAAGCACCGGTGTCCGTTTCGTCGCCGATCCAGAGGCTGTCTTCATTGAATTGGATGCGCTCGCGCTCGACCCCGCCAAAGATCATCGCCCCAAGCCGGCCGTTCCCGATTGGCAACGCCTCTGTTTCCCAATCCTTCGCCGGTTTGTCATAGAAAAGTTTCATGTCGGCCGCCATGGCGGACGCAGCGGAAGTTAGGAGGAAGGCCAGAAGGAGGAGTGGGAGGTTCATTTTATCGTATTTTCTCTTTTGAAATGGGCTAGAAACAAAAAGGCACAAATTGCAAAATATTATGTGAATTTTGTTAAGATATTGAATGGGCAGAAAATTAGTGATCGGTCTTTCTACGGGTGCTGAGGGCGGAAATTGTTAGCCAGGAATTCCTCCAAGTCGGTCATTGCGAGCCGCAACTCATCGCGCCATGACTTGGCTTGAGGGGAGGGGTCGAGCGGCGGGGTAAAAACTCCTGCGCACCGGGTGGCCAGTGGCCTCGTTGTTCGCGAGTCGCCAAGCTTATCCAATAAATCCCGCACGCGATCGGTGAGCCGCCTTGCTTCTTGGATTTTTTCCAGCGCGGCGGATTCCGGAATTTTCCCGAGGGACACTCCCTCGAGTTGCCGACACGCAAACACCCGGCAACGCTGCGGCCGATCCGCATAAATCCGGCAGCAATTCCCCTCGTGCGCCGGGCAGGGTTGAAGAAATTGCAACTCCCCGTCGCGTCGCTTCGCCTTCAGCCCCTTTGCCGCAAAGGCTCTGACGGAATCCTCAGGCTGCACGGCCATTCCATGGAACAGCACGCCGTTGCAGCACATCCCACAGGCGGAACAGAGTCTTGCGGCGGATTCGGAATCGGGTGATTCGGTCATGGAATTTCAGGCAACCTTGCCGCGCATCTTTTTTGTTTCTGAGCGACGGCGCTTTGACTCGACGAGCTTCACTTTCGTTCCCCGCGAACGCTTGGCTTTTCGCCGCCGTTCCCGCGAGGCCTCGGCCAACTGCGCCAGTTTCTTGGCCTCGGCGGCTTCGTTGATTTTCCGAAGCAGCCTGCGCCGCGCCGTCTCCCGGTTCATCGCCTGCGAGCGTGAGTCCGAAACCGTGACACTCAAGCCCGTCGGAACATGACGCAGGGTGACAGCGGTCGAGACCTTGTTCACATGCTGCCCGCCAGGCCCGCTCGAGCGTGAGAACATTTCCTTAATGTCGGAGTCGCGCAGTTTTTTCATGCAGTGGGTTTTGAAATGGTGGGCATCCTATCCCAAATCGCGAAAACAAAATGCACAATCTGCCAAATCTCCGGGGCGAAAATATGGCTTTAGGATGCTTGTGGCGTCCTTAGGTCTGACTTCTGGAAGGCTAGTTTCTGCCTCTCTAAATGGAGTTCTGCAAAGTTAGTGCCCGGTAATTGGCTTGAGCGTAACTGTGCGGAGGTTGAAAGGCTTCCAGCCGGTGGGGTCGGGCCGTATGGTGAGAGTTTTTGCACTCTCCTCTTCGATCTCGAGCATGCCGAGGTTTTGGGTTTCGAATTTATGGTAGCTGCCGGTGGCTTTGAGGCTCGCAGGGAGTTTTTCGACTTCGCTTTCCTCGGCGGGCTTGTCTTTTTTGATGCCAGAGACATCGACATTCAAGATGGGAGCGGCGGCGCCGAGTTCGACGACGGCCTTGGCGTTTTCTGGGCCGGAGACTTCGGCCAAAACCTCGTAGTCGCCCGGCTTCAGGCCGCTGAAGGACCAGCTCACGGGGGCCTCGGGGTTGTTCCAACTGCCGATCTCGGGGACTTCCTTGCTTTGCTGGAGGCACGGGGCGGAGCCTTTCGCGGGGATGCCGAAATCGACGAGCGAGGCGGGTAGCACGATCGAGCCGTCGGCAGCGGGTTTGATGAAAAGCTGGACGACCTTGGGCTTGCCGGCGATTTGTATTTTGATCACCGAGGCATTGGCGTCGGGGGCTTGGGCGGGGACATCGATGATGACGCCGTTGGGCGTTTTATCAAATTTCAACTCCGCTCCGCCGACGAGCATTCGGGCGGATTTGACTTGGCTCTCGAGGCCGGGGAGGAGGAGTTTGCCATCCTTTGGCCAATCGAAAACATGGAGGTAAAGCGTCGTGCCGCCGTCATGTTTCTTCGTGGTGCAACGGCCCCAGGGGAGCTTCGGAAATGGGCTCGCGCCGGTGCCGTAGATCGATTCACCGTTGTCTTCCATCCATTTACCGATTTCCTCCAGACGCTCGACGCTGGGTTGCGGGATGAGGCCTTCGGCGGTGGGGCCGACATTCAGGAGGTAATTGCCGCCCTTGCTGGCGATGTCGATGAGGTTTTGGAGGAGGACTATCGTGGATTTCCACTCGTGGTCGTCGCTTTTGAATCCCCAGGTGTGGTTGATCGTCATGCAGGCTTCCCAATCGTGGTCGCCGAGGCCGGTGGCGGGAATGTGCTGCTCGGGGGTCTCGGTGTCGCCGGCGTAGGGTTCGCGCTTGCCGGATTTGAGGGCTTCTATGTCGACAACACCGCAGGGGGCGACTTTGAGGAGGCGGTTGTTGTGGATGATGCCGGGCTTGAGCTTGAGGGGCTCGATGAGCTTCGCGGCGCGTTCCTCGTTCATGGCAGCGGGGGTGTCCCACCAGAGGATCACAGGGGCGTCGCCGTAGTTCGTGAGAAGCTCGGTGACCTGTGGGACGGCGACCTGGTCGATATATTCATCCATCGTGCGTTTGTTGTTCGGATCCTGCGAGCAGGCGCCGCCGTTGTTCCAATCCATGGCCTGCGAGTAGTAGAACCCAAGCTTGATGCCGTGCTTTTTGCAGGCTTCGGCGAGGGGCTTAAGGAGGTCTTTTTTGTAGGGCGTGGAGCCGATGTTCCAATCGTTCACGGCCGAGGGCCAGAGGGCGAAGCCATCGTGGTGCTTCGCGGTGATGACGATGTATTTCATGCCCGCTTTTTTGGCGAGGGCGACCCAGGCCTCGGGGTCGTATTGGGTGGGGTTGAACTGCGCGGCGTAGGCTTTGTATTCCTCCACCGGGATTTTGCCTTTTTCCATGATCCACTCGCCGTAGCCATTCACGGGCTTGCCTTTGTGGATACCGCCGGGGACGGCATAGACGCCCCAGTGGATGAACATCCCGAAGCGGGCGTCGCGCCACCAGGCCATGCGGGCGTCGCGCTGCTCCTTGGTTTCATTCGCGTAGGGATCGGGGTTCGGCGTCGCGGCGGGAGCAGGTGCGGCCGGTTTTTCTTCGGCAAAAAGTCCGGGCGTTTGCAGGGCGATGGAGCCGAGGACGGCGAGGGCGAGGGTGGTTCGTTTCATGCTTTTGAATGCAAAGGGCTCTGCGGA
>CALAPX010000058.1 GCA_937888355.1 uncultured Spartobacteria bacterium | reverse complement strand
GACCTTGCAGTGAAGCGGGATTTGCTCTCTAACAACAGCATTCCATGATGATCAGCAGCGTGTCCCGTTATCATATGATTTTTGAATCGTCCGCATGCGGAGCTTGAGAGCATTCGTTCCAAGTCCGTCGGGACTGGTTGTCAACATTCCAGCGCCATGCTGTGCAATGCATGGCCTTTTAAATAAACCCTCACTGAGGAGTCAGAGCTATTAATATTCGAGACATACGCATTAACGAACGGATACGCGCACGCGAGGTGCGAGTGATCCTTGCCGCAACCAATGAGCAACTTGGAATCATGAGGCTCGATGAGGCGATCCGCCGGGCCCGTTCCTATGGGTTGGATCTTGTGGAGATCGCGCAGCAAGCCAAGCCGCCGGTATGCCGGATCATCGATTTCGGTAAATTCCGCTATGACCTTGCCAAGCATGAAAAAGAGAAACGCCATACCGTCAGCAAGGTAAAAGAGATCAAATTCCGGGTTAAGATTGCGGAGCACGACTACCTTACCAAAATTCGGCATGCAGAGGACTTTTTAGACAAGGGCAATAAGGTTAAAGTGAATCTCCAGTTCCGTGGCCGTGAAATGGCCCACAAGGACCTTGGGATGCTTGTGGTGCAGAGAGTGCGAGATGATTTGTCCGGCATGGCCCATGTGGATATGGAGCCTAAGCTGGTTGGGCGTGCGATAGGGATGACACTCAGCCCTCTGCCAGCCAACAAGCGCCACCGCAAGTTCTCAAAGCATGGCGAGATTCTAGAACCTGAGCCAGAAGATCATCACGACAACTTGGAAGATGATTCCGAGTGAGCGACGGCTTCTGCTGTTTGATATCGATGGTACGCTGATTACTTCTGGCGGAGCTGGCGAGCAGGCATTGAAGGATGCAATGCGTACGCGGTTCGGAGTGGAAGAGGATCTTAATGGAATTTCTCTGGCTGGGGCGACCGATGCGAATATCGCAATGCAGTTGCTCAATCGTCATGGCTTGAATGACGTGCCTGAAAATATTGTCGCTTTGCTGGATGAGTATCTCTTGCACCTACGGGTGAGAATTTCACAACGCAAAGGCTTTTTGATGCCCGGCATTCTTGAGTTGCTCAAGGAGTTGCAACGGCGACCAGAGGCTGTTTTAGCATTGCTGACAGGGAATATCGAGAGGGGGGCTGAAATCAAGCTTGCGCATTATGGTGTCTGGCACTTTTTCGAGTTTGGTGCGTTTGCAGACGATCACCATCTCCGTAACGAGTTGGGAAAATTTGCCAAAGCTCGAGCCTTGGAGCGGCATGGCGAGGAATTTCCTTCCGAAAGGATTTTCGTTATTGGAGATACCCCGAGGGATATCGAGTGCGGTCGAGCAATCGGGGCTCGGACGATAGCGATCGCTACGGGTCAGTTTTGCTCGGATGAGTTGGCTGCGCACAGGCCGGATTTTTTATTCGAGGACCTTTCTGACACAGCCAAGGTCATTAAGGCATTATTGGGTTAAGGGGGATTCCTCTCGGGGGGTGATGTAGGGAACCTTGCCTAGGCGCTTCGGAACCAGGCGTGGGTTGTTTTTTAAGATGCCCTTGTTGTGGAGATGTTCGGAAATCGTGGCGGTGATTTCGCGTGAGGTTCGGGTGGCATCGAATGAGACTCCGCTCCGCGCACCATCGATAACATGGAGGAGAGAGGTGAGCGCCATTGGACCGGTGATAGGAGCCATCACGATGCCACCTATGCCTTGGGTGATATTTGAACCACCTGTGGTTTCAAAGCGGAGCACAGGTTGGCGTGAATCACTTGAGAGGTCATAGACAGAAACAAGCGTTTCCATTTTACAGGCCCCGCTTCCCATTCCCACCGTACTGCGGAGCAGGCGGCTACCCTGCTGCACCGTAACAAACTTGCCGGTGACCAGCAAAAATTCGCCATTTGGAATGCTATCTGCATTTGGAAGGATCCGAGCCGGGGCAACGTGCTTGCCCAATCGCTCTGCAAGTTCTGAGCTGAAGTGGGCTTGAAGTTCAGCTTTAAATTGCCTGAGTTCCTCACCCTCTCGGTCGACGCGGAGGGCTTCATCCGGAAGAAGGAATGGTACAATGAGAATTTCTTTTGGTGGCTTGAGGGGGCGCGCGGTTTCAAAACGCCGAAGGTTGTCAATACTCACTGAGGCGCAGGATGCGGTCAGCAAAATGAATCCAAGGCAGGTCGGCTTCAATGCGCTAAGAACCAGGCGAAAGAGGAAAGGCATGTCGAATAGGGTCAATCAGAGTGATTCGAGGAGCTTCGAAAGATGAATAGGGATTGAGCGAAGGCCATGGGCGTATCGGTTTTCCTGAATATCTGAGCAGGATTCTAGCGCCTCCGAGGATAGGCGTAGAGCGATGTGTTTTGCAGAATCGATCGCTCCGGATGCCTGAAGGAGTTCCTTAAGGTGCGTGGGATCCTGCGGTGCTTTTTCAAGAAGAAGTTCCCTAAGGGGCGAGACATCCTTGCCTGAGTGGAGCATGAGAAGTACAGGAAGTGTGAACTTTCCTTTTTGTAGATCGGTTCCAAGGGTTTTACCACTGGACTCTTCGGATCCGGCAAGATCCAGAATGTCGTCGTAGACTTGATAAGCAATGCCTATTTTTGTTCCAAAGCTCTTGAGCGAATCGATCATTTTTGGACTTACCTCACTGATGATCGCCGAGAGTTCACACGCTGCACGGAAGAGGGCAGCGGTCTTCATCTCGATGATCCGATAATAGTCTTCTGTGGTTAATGTCAGGTCAAAGCGGCGCTGGGTTTGGATGATTTCGCCCGAGCATACCTCTGCTGCTGCATCAGCAATGCGTCGTGATATTTCGCTGTTACTGAAATTTGTGGAGAGTTTGAGCGCATGGGCAAATAGAACATCTCCTAAAAGAACGCTCATTGAATTGCCCCATTTTGCATTTGCAGAAGGTTGGTCGCGCCTGAGTTCCGCATCATCAATGATGTCATCGTGAACAAGAGTGGCGATGTGAATCAGCTCTAGGATTACGGCAAGATCGACATGGAGTGGGGTGATATTTCCAACGGATCCAGCGGCAAGGAGAGCCAAGGCGGGGCGGAGACGTTTTCCGCCTGCGCTGCAGATATAAGAGATATATTCCTCAACAGCCGGATCGAATGCTTTGGCTTGGGCACGAATCCGCTCCTCGACTGTGCAGAGGTGGGGATTTATGAGTTCAAAAGCTTCTTGGAAAGACAGGATATTATGCAGTGGTGGTGTGTCTTGTCTGGTTTGCGTGGGCATTTTTAGAAATCTTTAAAAGGAAGCTGACTTAGCAGTCAGAATTCTGCGCAGCAGAAAAAACGGCAAGGCGAGAGCGAGAGCTGTGGTGAGAGCGAGGAGGTGGTTTGGAACAACCCGCCTCCGGTCGTTGGAAACAGCCAGTAGGCCAGTTTTTACGGCTTCCGCTGCGGAGACTGAGAACGCCGGCGGAGGACGGAAGTGGTTTTTATGGTCTTCATCTCCGGGTCTGGAGGCGGTCTCAAAAAACTCCGTGGGAACAGGACCGGGGCAGAGTGCTGTGACAGTAATGCCCAAGGGGCGGAGTTCAATGCCGAGGGCCTCCGAGAAGCTAGTAACATAGGCCTTTGTGGCCGCATATACTGCCATGTGAGGGATTGGAAAAAACCCTGCCACACTGCTGACATTAAGAATTGCTGCCCGACCTTTCACTATCATGCCCCCGATAAGCGAGTGGGTAAGGTGAGTCACGGAGTGGATGTTCACATCGAGCATAGACTGGATGCGGTTCCAATCGCTGGATGCAAAGTCCCCGTGGTCTCCCAACCCCGCATTGTTGACTAGGAAATCCACATGGATTTGCTCGTCCGCGAGCCAATCGACCAAAGCGCAGCGTTGGTCGTATATTGACAGATCAGTGGTGATGATCCTGAGGTCAAGGTGTGGGTGGAGTTTGTGCAGGGAGGCGGCGAGTTCCTCCAAGCGGTCATTGCGGCGAGCGACTAGAACAATGCACGAGGCAAGGGGAGCGAGTTGGCGGGCAAATTCGCTGCCGAGCCCTGAGGAGGCTCCTGTCACAAGTGCTGTGCACCCTTCAAAAAATCTCATCGGGTTAAGGTAGTTGCTTTTTATACGGCTGGAGATGCCAAGAGGTTTCGATTGTCCGAGATGTCAGGCAACTTTTTCTACCCTCACTGAGGTATTCATTTGGCTAGGAACATGGGAGTCTGAGTAATAGGCACCAGAGATTGGAGCAACGTCTGAATGGTTGCGCCCAACGGCAGTGACAATAAAATGGTTGTCTGTCAGCACCCCGTTGGTGGGGTCCATGCCAATCCATCCCGCGCCGGGAAGGCAGGCCTCGACCCAAATGTGCATCGAACTTGCGGAGCGCTTGTCTTTGTCAGGCTTGTCCCCTTCCCACACGAACCCGCTGGCAAGGCGGGCAGCCACGCCATTTTGGCGAAGAGCCTCGATAAGCAATGCCGCCATGTCCCTGCAGGAGCCACTTCCCTTGGCTAAAGTTTCTTGAGGGGTATGCGGTTGCCCCTCGTGACGGTATTCGTAAGTAATGTGTTCGTGGATCCAGTGGTTAAAGTTCACGAGGGTCTCCACGGTGGGGCGCGAGGCGCAGGGGGCGATGGGTTGGGGAAGGGAGCAGCCAGCCTCAGGGGCGAGGTAGGGAGCTAATAGTCGCTCCTCCTCGGGTCGGTATTGTGGCGGTATGTTTAATCCGTTCGAATCCAGCAAAAAGTGAAATGGATCCCTCTCTTTTACATCTATAACCATCTCTAGGTGAAAGGGAAGTGTTGCTGATGCTGTAGGGTAGAAGCAGTAGGCAATAATGTTGTCGAACAAATCCTGCCGGTATTGGATATCTGCACTGGCAGCAGTGCAGAAAGAAATGCTTTCAATTTTTGTAAAGAGATCCGTGCGAGGGAAGACACGAACGTAGTGAGGTGAGAAGGAAACAGGCTCCGCATAGTTGTATGTGGTCGACTTAGTGATTTTAAGTTTCATGGCTTCTCTGGAATTCGTCGCATGGTCACATGGGCTTTCATGATTTGCGAGGCTGAACCTTTGAACGTGCCGCGAACGGGTGCGGCGTCAAGATAGTCCCGTCCTGTAGAGACGGCGATGTGTTGTTCCCCGCACCACTGGTTGTTGGTCGGGTCGAGGGCAACCCATTTCATGCCTGGCACAAGAACCTCTATCCAAGCGTGGGTGGAGAGTGATCCTACTAATCGATTTGATCCAAGATCTCCATTGCAAAGAGGTTCAGAGTCAATGTATCCGCAAACATAGCGGCAAGGAAGGCCAGCGGTCCGCAGGACGCCAAGCATGATATGTGCAAAATCCTGACAAACCCCTTCACGTGTTTTCCAAACGGCCTCCAGCGGGGTTTCGTTATCGGTGGACCCTGAACGATATGTAAATTCTTGCTGGATTTTTTCATTGAGGCGTTCCAAGCAATCGCCGAGGTGGTCTCCCTCCCTTACCAAGCTCTTGGCCCACGGGATGGAGAGGCCACCAAGGGGAACATTTGGCGTGGGTTGAATATAATCGAACATGGCAGACCGGGCGGAACGAAGGACTTGGCGGGCTTCAGCCACCGTCAGCGCGAGAGCAGCCGCAGGCCGAGGAGAACTTGCTGTGCGCACGGTCAGGTGACTGGCGACTTTCATGTGCTGGTGGCGCAGAGGCATCGAATAAACGGTGGCTCTGTTGCCGAAGTAGTCATCGTAATCTGACGCGCTTGCTGTTGGAGGGGTGAATTCGATGCGGTGGCTAAGGATTTCCTGAGTTGCCCGCTGAGGTGGACTGAGGCGGACTTCAAGGTAAGCCTCCATTGCGGGCTCAGAGTACTTGTAACTGGTGATATGAGAGACCGCGAAGATCATGGTCAGTTCCCGAAAAGCGACTGGGTTTCATGGTGCATCAATACCTGATGATTCAGAAAGCTATCGCATATTATCGTGTGAAGTCCGAGAAGGCGTTTCAGTAAGGCTTCGGAATGCATATGGAGGCGGTATTTTCCTGATGCTTCGGTCGGGATTTCACGCAGGAGTTCGTTCCAATCAGTTGCAATGATCGATTGGAGCAGATGCTCCATCTCGGCAATAGCTCGCTCGGTGGAGGGGGAGAGGTTGCTTTCACTTTCGCGGATGAGTGAAGCGCATCCGTTCAGGCAGTAGGATACCGAACGCGGAACAACCGGATTTTTCCACAGGAGGTTGAGCAGAGGTTCAGGCTCGATACGCATCTGGTAAACGCGTCGGTAGATATCGCGGCAATTCAAGAGGCGAAGAAATGCAGAGAGGCGAATTTCAAGGGCATGACCAGGGCGTCTCGGTGAAGGGGATTGCAAAAGTGTTTCCGTAATCGAGGTGATCGCGTTAGCAGTAATCGAGGACCTCTCGATGTATTGCCCTATCCTGCAGAAGTTCCAACCGTCATCCGATAGCATGCTCCGTTCGGCAGTGCCGAAAAATTGAGGAATCATCTCGCGGGCCAGTTTGCACAGCGAGCGAGTGGACTCCACAATGATATCGGCTGGAGCGGCTGGATCGAAAATGGATTCCTCAAATTGCTCACGAAGATTGCTGAGAACGCTCCAAGCATCACTGCTGAGCGTTTCAAGAATGGATTCGGCATTCCCGACTGCGCGAAGGATCGTGCTAACCACAGAGCCTGGTTCACTAGTGTCGAGGGTGAGTCGGTGGCGCCCCTCAGGGCTGGAAATGGTGCTGCGCGAAGGGACTGCAGCGCTTTCAAGCATGGGGAGTATTTTGTTCCAGACCGGGCGATAGTTCATACGCTCGGTGGGGTTGAGTTCCTCAAGTTCGAGGGATTCAATGCCGCCGACCATTCCTGCAAGATCGTAGGCGCGCTCGAGGTAACGTCCGATCCAGTAGAAAGCCTCTGCCACACGGCTGGTGGCCCCATGGGAAGGGATAAGAAAGTCTGTTTGCGGGGTGTGATCCCACTCTTCAGCCTTCTGGTGAAGATCGACCTGCACCCACGTATCCTTGCCGCCGCCCCCGAGCTCCGAGGCAGTAAAGTCGGATTCTGCAGTCGAAACGCGGGTAAGCGCGCCGGGACAGATGGCGATGCAATCATCGCTTTTTCGGATTGCGAAGAGGATGTGGTCTTGGCGTCTTTGGTGTTGGGCTCCTTTTTGAATAGAGACGGTGCTTGCATCACTGTACTGGAGTTGGGCGACATATTGGCCCGGATTTTCCAGAATGGCAGATCTAGCGGCAGCGAGAATCTTGTCGGTCGGAGCCATGCCATTGCCTCCCGAGAGAATGCGCTCGCCATAAAGCGGTCGGATTGTGAATGCAGCAATGTTTGCCAGCACATGTTCCCGTTGATCGACATCTCCGAGCCAAAATGTCTTCAGTGTGGGTAGGAGGGGCTTTTCGCCGAGGTAGTATCGGATGATGCGTGAGGCGTAAGGCAGGAGGGCGCGATCGTCGGAGAGTTGGGCTCCAATGGCATTAACCACGGACACTTTATTTTTTCGGATACAATGGACAAGACCAGGCACACCCAGTACCGAGTCCCTTTGAAAGACAAGCGGGTCCAGCCATTGATCCGAAACCCGGGAATAAATGACATCTACTTTGTTCAGGCCGCGAACGGTTTTGAGATAGACCTCGTCATTCATCACGAGGAGGTCGCCTCCTTGAACAAGGGGAATGCCCATTCTACGGCTCAGGAAACCGTGTTCCGAGTAGGCTGGGCTCAGAGGGCCTGGAGTTAAGAGGACAACGAGGGGATCGCTTTCGGAGGAATGGCTGCGGAGCATTTCCAAAATATCCGTCGGCACATCCGAGATCGAGTAGATGCCTGTTTCTTGGAACGACTGCGGGATCACGCGCGTCAGAGCGCGGCGGTTTTGGATCATGTAAGACATGCCAGACGCATGGCTCATGTAGTGGTGTTTTACTGCGAGTGTGCCATCCGGCAAGCGGCATGCCGCAATGCCGCTGAGGTGGAGAAACGAGCTGCCAGGTCGAGGAAGGCATGGTGCGGGGCGCTGAAAAAACCGACTCCCCAAAACGATATGTACGGGGATAATCCCATCGCGAAGGATGTGTTTCTCCGAGTAGATATCGCGGAGAAAAAGTTCAAATGCCCTAATGCGTTGGCTAACACCATCTGCAAGGGGATTCCAATCGGTCGGGGTAAAGATTTGGGGCAGGATATCGCAGAACCAGGGGCGTTTTCCCCAGGGGCGGTCACGGTCGATATCAAACGAGACGCCCATTTCCCTCATCGTCGCTTCAAGTTGGTTGTCGATCGACTGGAGTTGGGCTCGGGTCGACTCACGCAGGCGGTTGAACAGGTTAGCGTAGACCTCCCGGGGGGCGCCGCTCGGCGTTAGTACTTCGTTATAGGTTGGGAATTGACTTGTCTGAGTCATTCGGAGGAACGGCGTTGCTGAATCCATTGCCGCGCCTCCTCGCAGTCGAGTGCAATACGGGACTTCAGGGCTTCGATTCCATCAAAGCGCTTTTCCGGGCGCAGCAGGTGAAGAAAGGAAACTTCCAATTCGGTGCCATACAGGTCCGCCTCGAAATCAAAAATATGAACCTCGAGAATGCGTTTCATGGCAGAGGTAACAGTGGGCCGCATGCCGATATTGGCAACACCGTAAAGAAAGCGGTCAGCGGCCTTTACTTGTACGACGTAGACGCCATCGGCGGGGTATTGGCGTTCGTCGGTAGATATGTTTGCTGTAGGGAAGCCTATCTTAGCGCCAAGCTTGGCACCGTGGATCACTGTGCCGGAGACGATGAACGGCCTGCCAAGATAAAGATTAGCTGTTTCAATTTCCCCCGTGGCGAGGGCTTTTCTGATGATCGTGCTACTAACAGTGTGCCCTCCGATGCGTACAGAAGGAATCTCGCTAGTAAAAAAACCGGATTTCATGCCAAGGGTACGAAGCAGGTCGGGATCGCCCTTGCGATTTTTACCGAATCGCCATGCCTCTCCGATGCAAATGCCCGCGAGTTTGGAGGGGGCTTTGCAAAGTCTTGTGATGAATTCCTCCGGTTCGACCTGGGAGAATTCACTATCGAAGGTAACGATGAGCGTGTAGCGGATGCCTGTCTCGCCGATGAGGCGGAGTTTTAAATCTTGTGGGGTGAGAAGCTGAACCGTGCTCTCAGGTCGGAGGATTGTGGCTGGATGAGGGTCGAAAGTAAGAACGACGGGTTCGGCATCAAGGCGCTGTGATGTTTTGATGGCGGCATCCAGAACCGCGCGATGACCAAGATGCATGCCATCAAACACGCCCGCGGCAAGTACCAGAGGCGAAGGAATCCGCGCTAGGTCCTCAATAGAGCGGAGAATTTCCATTACGCGCCGCGTAACCTTGATACCGTGGGCAGACTAAGGACTCTTTCCGTAATGGCGGAGGCAGGCCCTGCTTTGAGTTCCTCAATGGTAATGGATCCTTCAACCGGAAATTTTCCGGATTTGGTCCGCCGCAATGTTTTCAAGTGCGCGCCACAGCCGAGCTCCAATCCGATGTCATGAGCATAAGTGCGGACGTAGAATCCCTTGCTGCATACCACACGGAAATCGATCTCCAGTGGGCGTATGGCAAGAATCTCATGGGCATAAACGTGCACGAAGCGGGGTTCGCGCTCTACGGTCTTGCCTTGTCGGGCGAGTTTATACAAAGGAACCCCCTCCTTTTTGATGGCACTAACCATCGGCGGGATTTGGTAAAAATCGCCATGGAATTTTGAGAAGACCAGCTCGATTTGTTCGCGGGTAAACTCTGGAACAGGGCGAGATTCGGTAATGCTTCCATCCGAATCCTGGCTGGAGGTCATTTCCCCAAGCCGGAGGGTGCCGGTGTATTCCTTGTCCTCACTCATGAGGAGATCCTGGATCTTGGTGCCGCGGCCGATTGTCATGATGAGGAGGCCCGTGGCAAGTGGATCCAGGGTGCCGCAATGGCCGACCTTTTTTGTGTCTAGGGATCGACGGGTGATTGCCACGACATCATGAGATGTCATGCCTGGGGCCTTGTCCACAAGGAGGACTCCGTCAATTCCTGTTGTGGATTTCATGATCGAGAGCATTAAGAAAATCGTTTTTTACTTGATTGAGAGCGCCTGTGATGCGGGCGCCAGCCGCCATTTTATGTCCTCCACCATGGAATTCACGGCACACTTTGCAGACATCAACCTCCGGGTTTTTAGATCGGGCACTGACCCGCACATTTCCATCCTCAAGTTCCTCAAAAAAAACAGCAGCTTCGACCCCCTCGACGGCGCGGAGGTGGTCGATGATGCCCTCGTTATCTTCAGGAAGCACACGGAGTTCCTGGGCTACGGCTAGAGGCAGGGTGAATGAGGCAATGCGATTATCACTATGGAATTCCGCTGTGTTCAGCGCGTGGCGGAGAAGTTCAAAGCGGCGGCGGGGGTGGCAGTCATACATGTCGCGCGAGAGGGCGGAGACATCCACCCCACAGGAGATGAGACGCGATGCGGCGGCAAAGGTGCGCTCGTTTGTCCCCTCGTATTGGAACGAACCGGTATCGGTTGAGATGGCGGCAAAAAGGTTTGTAGCCATGTCTCTCGAGATTGGTGCCCCGATATGCTGAAAAAACTCAACAAGGATCTGGCCTGTCGCAGGGGAGGTGGAGTCGACAAGATTAAGTGTCCCATATTGCTCATTGCTAACGTGGTGATCGATGTTCAGTAGCGGAATGTGCTTCGGGATCACATTAAGAACGGTGCCTAGACGGCTTTTGACCGAGGTGTCGAGTGCGACAAATACATCGCAATCGACAGGCGATCCCTCAGGAACAGCAATAATTTCGTGGCGAGGGAGATATCGGAACTTTGAGGTGGCACCCTCCTCATTCAAAGCGACCACTTTTTTGCCTGTGCTTTCAAGCCAGAGGGCGAAGGCAATGGTGGAGCCGAGGGCATCAGCATCGGGTCGTAGATGGCTGGCCACACCAACAGTGTGGGCGTCTTGAAGGGATGCTGCAATGGAATTGAAGTCACTCATCTGTTTCGTTTTTTTCTTCGACCAAGCCGAGATCATCCATGAGTTTGATGACTCGGGTCCCGCGCTCGATTGATTCATCGAGATGGAAATGGAGGTGCGGGGTTTGTTTCATTTTCATTCGCTTATTTAGTTCAGCCTGGATACGCACCCGGGAGTCATCAAGGCCTTGCATGATTTTGCGGCGGGCCGGTGAATTGCCCATGGCAGACACATACACATGAGCCTGTTTGAGGTCTGGGGTAATATCAACAGAGGCAACGGTGACGAGGGCACTGCGGACATCTATTTCACGTGGAATGATAACGCCGAGTTCGCGTTTCAAAACTTCGCACACCCGGGCGAGACGGTTGATCATGGCTTTGTATCGGTTCGCGGTGTTGGGCCGCGGAGTGAATCAGAGGTGCTGCGGGACTTTTTCGAGTGTGTAGCACTCGATCACATCCTCAGGCATGTATTCGCTGAAGTCTCCAAGCTTGATGCCGCACTCCAAACCAGTGCGAACCTCTTTGACGTCGTCGGCGAAGCGTTTGAGTGTTGCAAGTCCGCCATCATAGATCGGTTGGCGGCGTCGGAGAACGCGGGCACGGGCGGTCCGGGCGATTCGGCCGTCGGTGACGATGCATCCAGCCACCTTGCCCCGGCTTAGATCGAAGACCTGCTTTACTTCGGCATGACCAATAATGGCTTCGCGCAGCTCAGGTTCGAGCATGCCGCTCATGGCATCGCGGACCTGATCGATCAATTCGTAGATGATGCTGTACAATTTTATCTGCACGCCTTCCCGCTTTGCAGTTATTGCTGCTGTGTTTTCTGTTTTCGTATTGAAGCCAATAACGATGGCGTTCGATGCGCTGGCCAGAAGAATATCCGACTCGGAGATCGGGCCGGCGGCGGAATGGATGATATCGAGATTAATTTTCTTTTGTGGGATATCCTTGAGCGAGGAGGTGACGGCTTCAAGCGATCCTTGGACATCGCACTTGAGAATCGCTTTGAGGTTCGGTTTTTGATCTTCCGCCAAGCTGGCGAATAGGTTCTCAAGGGTGGCCCGCTGCGGGGCGGCGAGCTTGGAGTTGCGCGCAGAATCCAGCCGCTCCTCACTGAGGATGCGTGCAGATTTTTCCGAGTCCATGACCACAAGTTCATCGCCGGCATTTGGAAGACCGCTGAGGCCCAGTACTTTTACCGGAGTAGAGGGAGGTGCTTCCTTAACAGGTTTACCAAGATCATTGATAAGCTGCTTCACTTTGCCCCATTGGTTACCGCAAATGAAGACATCCCCTTGACGAAGGGTGCCCATGCGGACGATCAGGGTAGCTGTCGGGCCGCGGCCCTGCTCAACTTGGGCTTCGATCACGGTGCAGCGAGCATCCACAGTCGGGCTTGCTCCGAGTTCCAGCATTTCTGCTTCGAGAAGCATCAGGTCGAGCAGTTCATTGATGCCTGTTCCTTTTGTGGCGCTGACTTCGACGCAGATCGTGTCTCCACCCCAGTCCTCAGGGGTTAGACCTTTTTCTTGGAGTTGCTTTTTAACGCGGTCGGGGTTGGCTGAAGGGAGATCAATTTTGTTGATCGCGACCACGATTTTGACATTTGCCGCCTTGGCATGGGAAATGGCCTCCAACGTTTGTGGCATGAGTCCGTCATCTGCGGCAACGACGATGACGGCAATATCTGTAACATTCGCGCCGCGGGCACGCATTGCGGTAAAGGCTGCGTGACCTGGAGTGTCGAGAAATGTAATTTTATGTCCGTTGCGCTCGACGCAGTAAGCGCCAATATGCTGGGTGATTCCACCGGCTTCGCCAGCGGCAACGCGAGTTTTGCGGATGGCATCGAGAAGAGATGTTTTGCCGTGATCAACATGGCCCATGAACGTGATGATCGGGGCTCGCGAAACGACTTCATTGGCTTTCGGAGGCTCGGGTTCTTTGGGAACCTCGATTTTCTGTTCGACCTTGTGGTGCCCTTTCGAGGTGTCTTTCTTTTCACGTTCGAAAACAAATCCATGAAGTTCACAGACCTTGGCGGCTACGTCGGGCTCGATTGTTTGGTTTAAATTCGCAAAAATCGAGAGCGACATGAGATCCTTGATCAACTGAAAAGGCTTCAGATCAAGCTGCTCGGCAAGAGTTTTTACGATAATCGGGGGTTTGAGGCTGATGACTTGCTTCCCGTCCAGATCAATTGCGGGTACTTCCTCGACTTCCGGAGCAGGAGTGGCCTCAGGTTCCTCGAAAGGCTCGGGGGCGACTACCTCAACTGGCGGTGGTGTCTCAGGTTTTGGAGAGCCCAAGGGCCGCATCAGGGCTTTAATTGGAGTGCCGGGAGGAGAAACTTTCTTAACTTTCTTTACCGGTTCGAGAAGATCAACTGTGGGGCCTTGGACTTTGGGTTTGGCGGGTTCCTTGGCAGGGGTGGGTGCCGCTGAATCAGTGGCGGGGCGTGTGGAACGCGATCCGGGACCGGCCCGCCGTGCGGCGGCGGGTTTCTTGTCGGTGGATTTTTTTTGGATTTTCTCTGCCATATTGAAATTGTTTGCCGGGGGGAGCGTTCATGTTCGCCCGTCAGGCGGCGGTTTTGCCGGTCAGTCTTTGGGCTGCTTCAAGAATCCGCTTGCCGGTTTCGATGTCAGCTCCAAGGGCTTCTGCGATATCATCTGGTCCAGCAAGGAGAATGACCTCGATTGAATTCATGCCCTCGGCGGCGAGTTTTTGAGCCTCTTCCTCACTAATACCGAGATCCCCGGCTATGGAGTGGGCTGCTTCCTCGGTCTTCGTTTGGATGGCCAACTCCTCGCGTTTATCCTCTTGAATATCAACATCCCAACCGCACATTTTTGAGGTTAGGCGCGCATTTTGGCCCTTGCGGCCAATGGCGATCGAGAGGTCTTCCTTGTCTACAAGAACTTGGATTGTTTTAGAGGACGCGTCGGCTGAGATGGAGCGGATTTTCGCTGGTTTTAGGGCAGCAACAACAAAGTTGGCGGGATCTGGATCCCAACGGATGATGTCGACTTTCTCGTTATTGAGTTCCCGGACGATGTTTTTGACGCGAGCCCCGCGCATGCCTACGCAGGCACCCACTGGATCGACTTTAGTGTCTTCGCTGTGAACAGCCACCTTTGTGCGGAAGCCCGCTTCACGAGCGATGACCTTGAGTTCCACTGTGCGATCAGCGATTTCGCTTACTTCAAGCTCGAAGAGGCGGCGCACGAAATTTGGATGGCTGCGGGAAAGAATGATCTCTGGCCCCCTGCTGCCCGACTCAACCGCCACAACGTAGGCGCGAACACGGTCTCCGATATTGTAGTCTTCGGTCATAACGCGCTCTCGGGAAGGCATGACACCCTCGAACTTTCCAAGATCAATGATGACATCAGAGCGCTCGAAGCGGCGAACAGTGCCTGTAACGATCTCGCCTGCCCGGTCTTTGAACTCCTCGTAAATCATCTCTCGCTCAATCTGGCGGAGGCGTTGGTTGATGGCTTGGCGTGCCGCTTGGGCCGCAATGCGACCAAAATCGCGAGGAGTCACCTCGACCTCTATTTCTTCACCGAGCTCGATATCTGGCTTGATTGATCGAGCCTTGGAAAGGGTGATTTCATCGTGTGGATTTTCGACTTTTTCGGTAGCGATGAGTTTTGCGATGGCGCGAATCGCACCAGATTGGGGGTTAATCTCGATACGGAGTTCCCTAGTGCCGGATGTGAAGCTCTTTTTGGAGGCAGCGAGGATGGCTGTGGAAATGGCTTCGACGAGAACATCACGCTTGATGCCTCTCTCTCGCTCCAACAGGTCGAGCATTGTAATGAGTTCGGAATTCATAGATTCGGTCGAAAATTCGTTTTGTTCCGTGAACTCCAGTCGACTTGCGGCAGGATTTCACGGATTGGTGACTATGAGTGCTGGACCTAACGGGGTCAAGTGGCAAGGCGGGCGGTTTTTGTGCGTCTCTTGAGTTTGAAGGGCAAAAACCCACATTTTGTTAAATTTTTTGTGAATCACTCGCATTGCCGGCACCAAGAAATCTCTATTCTGGGAAGGGATGCTGGATTTTCGTTGCGGGGGCCTTATGATGCCAACGAATGAAATACATTTTTGTCACGGGTGGAGTAGTCAGTTCGTTGGGAAAAGGCCTTGCAGCGGCGTCGTTGGGGACATTGCTGGAGCGGCGAGGATTGCGAGTGGTGTTGCAGAAGCTTGACCCGTATTTAAATGTCGATCCAGGCACAATGAATCCCTTTCAACACGGTGAGGTGTACGTGCTCGCGGACGGGGCCGAGACGGATCTAGATCTTGGCCACTATGAACGGTTCACAAATTGTGTGCTGACACGCTCGAACAATCTCACCAGCGGTCAGGTTTATGAAACTGTATTGGCTAAAGAGCGGCGCGGTGACTATCTGGGCAAGACCGTGCAGGTTATTCCGCATGTCACTGATGAGATCAAAACCCGCATTCGTGAGGTTGCCGCGCAGTCTGGTGGAGATATTCTGATCAGCGAGATCGGCGGAACAACCGGCGATATCGAGGGGTTGCCGTTTTTGGAGGCGATCCGCCAATTCATTCTCGAGGTTGGTGCCGCCAATGTGATCGTCATGCATGTGACGCTGGTGCCCTTTATCAAGGCCGCTGGAGAGTTGAAGACGAAGCCGACTCAGCAAAGTATCGCAAAACTCCGCGAGATCGGCATTCAGCCGCAGGTATTGATCTGCCGCACCGAAATGCCGCTTGACCGTGATACGCGGGAGAAGCTTTCCCTGTTTTGCAATGTGCCGCTAGATGCAGTGGTCGAAGCCGGAGATGTGGAGCACACGATTTATGAGGCCCCGTTGAATTTATTCGAGGAGGGATTGGACGCGACAGTGTGCAAGTTGCTTGGGCTTGAAACTCCGGATCCCAATCTGACCGACTGGAGGCGTTTTGTTGAGCGGGTGGTGGCTCCCAAAAAGCGGGTGCGAATCGCCGTGGTTGGAAAATACATCGAACTTCAGGACGCTTATAAAAGCATTTATGAATCGCTCACCCATGCGGGAGCATCCCTCGACTGTGGCATTGATATGGTGCTGGTTGATGCCGAGGATATCGAGCAGGAGGAGGCGGAAAAATACTTGCGTGGAGTCGCTGGGGTGTTGGTTCCTGGAGGGTTTGGCGACCGCGGGGTGGAGGGAAAAATAAAGGCGGTGCGCTATGCTCGCGAGTCCCGAACGCCTTACCTGGGTCTCTGCCTTGGCATGCAAGTTGCAACGATTGAATTCGCTCGCAACGTCTGTGGGTTTTCAGATGCCAACAGCACAGAATTTGACCCTGGTACAACGAATCCCGTTATTACAATCTTGGAAGAGCAGAAGGATGTAACCGACAAGGGAGCTTCGATGCGCCTGGGTTCATGGAAAACAAAAATCCTTGAAGGCACCCACGCCCACGATGTCTACGGCAATACTGAGGCCCTAGAACGCCACCGCCACCGCTACGAATTCAACATGAATTATCGCGCGGCCCTGGAGGATAAGGGATTCGTTATTGCCGGAACCTCTCCAGATGGCGACCTGGTGGAGATGATCGAGTTGAGGGATCACCCCTGGTTCATCGCGTGCCAATATCATCCCGAGTTCCAATCCAAGCCAAATGCTCCGCACCCGCTGTTCCGCGGATTCCTCTCCGCGTCCCTTGCTCATGAAGATTGATGCCGGCAAGAACGGTGAATCAAGATCTGGGCTATGAACCGCCCGAAACGAATCGGTGTTACGCTTGGGGATCCTGCCGGGGTTGGTCCTGAGGTTGTTGATGCCGCTTTGGCATCCATCAAATCTCATCCATCGGTTCACTTCGAAGTGATCGGGTCTGTTGAGGGGCATGTGCCAGGGAATCCAACTCAAGCCTCGGCTCAGGCGGCTTTGGCGGCTCTGGAGGAAGCTGCTGAGCGGTTGAATTCAGGTGAATGGGATGCCGTTGTTACCGGGCCTGTTTGCAAACATACGATGAAGACATGCGGCTTCGAGTTTCCCGGACAAACCGAATTTTTTGCCGAGCGTTCGGGAACAGCAAATTTCGCGATGTGCCTGACCGGTGGAGCGCTCACAGTTGCTTTGGTTACGGCACACATTCCCCTAGTCGAGGTTGCCGGGGCGTTGAAAACCGGGGAAGTGGTAAGAATTGGACGCTTGTTGCGTGAGTTTCTTCTCCGGCGTGGGATTGCGGAACCAAGAATTGCAGTGGCTGGATTGAACCCGCATGCCGGGGAGTCAGGTGATCTTGGCTCCGAGGATCGTGATATTATCTCTCCGGCGGTGGAATTATTGAGGGATGAGGGATGTTTTGTGGGGCCGCTTTCACCCGATACGGTATTTTATCAGGCCGTGGAGGGATGCTACGACGCCGTGCTTTGCATGTATCATGACCAGGGATTGATCCCACTGAAGCTTCATGCCTTCCATGCCGGGGTGAATGTTACTCTGGGACTGCCCTTTGTAAGGACCAGTCCTGATCATGGAACAGCATTTGACATAGCCGGTCGTGGGATCGCCCGACCGGAAAGCATGCGTGCGGCAATCGAGCTTGCGTGTTCATTGGTATGATGCCCCTATTTTCATCTCGCCAATCGAGGCGCCTAGTTTTTAACTGCCCGATCAATTTTCCATCAGCCATATGAAGACCAAAAAATCGACAACCAAAAAATCCGCATCAGCACCCGAACGGGGCAAAGTCATGAACGGGGCGGAGATTCTGGTCGAGTGCCTAGAGCGCGAGGGGGTGGATGTGCTCTTCGCGTATCCAGGCGGATGCTCGATGCCAATCCACCAGGCACTAACGAAAACAAAAAAAATCCGAACCATTCTGCCGAGGCACGAGCAGGGCGGGGTTTATGCGGCAGAGGGATATGCGCGTGTCTCTGGAAAGACTGGTGTGTGTATGGCCACTTCAGGCCCGGGGGCGACGAACCTTGTTACTGGTATCGCTGATGCATTCATGGATTCGATCCCTTTGGTCGCTATTACCGGCCAGGTGCCCCAAGAAATGATCGGCCGTGGAGCATTCCAGGAGACTGATGTCTTTGGCATGACACTGCCGATCGTGAAGCACAGTTATCTGGTGTGGGATATTAATGAGATTCCAAGAATCGTAAAAGAGGCCTTTCATATCGCCAGTTCGGGTCGTCCCGGCCCGGTGTTAATCGATATTCCGAAGAACATTCAGAACCAGACAACGCAGCCAATTTTCCCCAAAACCGTTTCCCTCCGCGGGTACGGCCCAGAACCGAAGGCCGACGATGTGGCGCTCCATGAGTTAATCGGCCTTATCAAGCAGGCCAAGGCGCCGATGATTTATTGTGGTGGTGGTGTGATCAGCGGTAATGCCTCAGCTGAATTACTTGAGTTCGCCGAGCGTACGCAGATTCCCGTGGCCACCACGTTGATGGGTATCGGTTGCTTTCCAGAATCGCACCCCCTCTCACTGAAGTGGCTTGGCATGCATGGCACTGTGTATGCCAACAATGCCGTCAATGAAGCTGATCTTCTTTTGGCCATCGGAGTGAGGTTCGATGACCGTGTGACCGGCAAGGTTGAGAAGTTCTGCGAGCACGGGACAATCGTCCATATCGACATCGATAACTCAGAGATCAACAAAAATAAGGTAGTTCGCCTGCCAATCCTCAGCGATCTAAAGTACGCCCTTGGCCGTTTGAATAAGTTGCTTGATCTGGCCGGGCAGAAGCGCGCCACCAAGCACAATTATACGCGCTTTCCTGCTTGGTATAAGCAGGTCAACAAGTGGAAAGCTGAGCATCCGTTGTCGTTTAAGGACACTGAGGATGTCATCCAGCCGCAGCATGTCATCCAGCTCCTCCACAAGATGACCAAAGGGGAGGCGATCATCACAACTGGCGTCGGCCAGCACCAGATGTGGGCTGGACAGTTCTACGACTTTGAAAAGCCGCGTACGTTTATTACGTCGGCGGGGCTTGGGTCCATGGGCTTTGGATATCCTGCGGCAATGGGAGCAAAGGTCGCGGCGCCACACAAACATGTAATCGATATCGATGGAGATGGATCTTTTTTAATGAATGTGCAGGAGTTGGCCACCGCGCACATCGAGGGGATCTCTGCGAAGGCAATTATTCTCAACAACCAGCACCTTGGCATGGTCGTGCAGTGGGAGGACAGGTTCCATGGTGGAAACCGCGGGCATACTTTCCTTGGCGATCCCAAGGATCTTGATCGTGTCTATCCCGACTACGTTCAAATCGCGAAAGGTTTTGGTGTCACATGCGAACGCGTAATCCATAAGAAGGACTTGCCGGGTGCCATCAAGCGCATGCTTGATTCGAAGGATGTGTATCTCCTCGATGTCATGGTTCCTTTCACAGAGCACGTATTGCCAATGATTCCAGCTGGCAAAACATATAAAGACATCATCACCGAATAGCTGGCCTCTGAGGAGATTGTAGCCGCCTGTGCTAAACAGGCGGTTTTTCTCCGCGAAGTTCCAGAATGCGGCGGATGGCATCCTCAATCAGGTTGTTTGGGCAACTTGCCCCGGCGGTGATCCCAATCGATAGGGAGGAAGATTCTGGGAGCCAACCTGTCGATGTTATTTCCTGCTTAATGTGAATATCGTAGTGTCGGATTTCGTCTTTTGACACGAGGCAGGATGCGTTTCGGATAAACCAAGAAGGAATGCGTTGGGTGCCGATTTCCACAAGGTGGGTGGTGTTCGAGCTGTTATATCCACCGACAACAACAAGCAGGTCGAGGGTTTTGTCTAGGAGTTCAAAAAGAGAATCCTGCCGTTCCTGGGTTGCCCCGCAAATGGTATCGAAGACCCTAAAGCTGGAGGTATCTCCATGGTCACGTTTGGCAATGGCATCGCGAAGGCGGGATTGGATTGCCTCGGTTTCACTGCGCAGCATGGTTGTCTGATTAGCCAAGCCGATGCGGATAAGATCGCGAACAGGATCGAAGCCTGGGCTGGAGACGGAGCCGAAACGCTTCATAAACTCTTTGGGGTCTCCACCCCCTTCGATAAAACGGGAAACAAATTCCGCCTCCTCGAGGTCAAACACCACGAGGTAGCGCCCAGAGCCATCAGCTCCCCTTGCGCGAGATGCGGTGGCAAGAGTTTCTTCGTGTGAGGATTTGCCATGAATGATTGAGGTGACCCCTTCCCTCGCATTTTGGCGAACACGCTTCCAGACACTCATGACATCGCCGCAGGTGGTATCAACGATACGGCAACCGCGGGATTTGATCTTTTCAATAGTTTCGGTTTCGGCGCCGAACGCTGGAACGACTACAATATCTCCAGTGCCGATTTCTTCAAAATCTGAGGAAGTAGGCCGTGCATGCAGATGGCGGATGCCGAGAGACTGCATTTGGGCGTTTACATCCGGGTTATGGATAATCTCGCCAAGGAGAAAAATGCGGTTTCCTACGAAGACCTTTGTCGCCGCGTAAGCAAGATCGATGGCGCGTTCGACGCCGTAACAAAAACCAAATTGCTTCGCTAGGCGAATCGTTGTTTTTCCAGTAATCATCGTGCCACCTTCTGCTCGGAGAGTATTCACGAGATGGCTGTGATAGTGACTTTCGACTTGCGCCTGCACCTCAAGCATCACTTCCGGCGTGCGAATATTTATACGATCTCCTGTGCTCACTTGGTGAAGGACCTTTCCAGGGCGCTGTAAGCCGCACCTAGGAGGGCGGCATGATCATTGAGGATGACGAGAACGGGAGTATGCTCCATGAGTGAAGAGAGGCGGCCTTTATCGTTGAATGCATGAACAAAAGAAGTGCTCTGGATTCGGCGTAGAAGCTTGACGGGGATGCCGCCCCCGAGGAATACCCCTCCGGTGGACATGGTTTTGAGGGCCATGTTTGATGCTTCTGCCCCAAGGCAGCTCACAAAAATGTCGAGCGTTTTGGCGCACATTTGGCAGGAACCGTCCTCGGCGTGTTTAGAAATTACTGCGCCGGAATCAAATGTTTTCATTTCCTCAGCAACGACAGGAATTTCTGAGCCGCGGTTGGTATCGCGGAGAAATTTATAAATATTTTCAATGCCCATGCCGGACACAACGCGCTCGGCACTGACATGGTCAAACTGTTTGAGAAGATATTCCAGCAGGGCGATTTCGAGTTCATTGCGCGGGGCAAAGTCCGCATGGCCTCCCTCGCAGGCCCAGACATGGTGGCGATGCCCATCCCAATATAGGCCTGCCTGTCCTAGCCCGGTGCCAGGTGAGACCACGCAGCGATTGCCGGTGGCTCCATGGACTCCCGATTGGACAACAGCGAAATCATTAGCTTGGAGATGGGTGATGCCGCAGGCATTGGCCGCAAGATCGTTCAATAAGCCAACGTGAGGAACATCAAACTCGGATGAAATATCACCTGCATCGACCCCCCAATTGAGGTTTGTGGGTTGGGCTCGCCCGTTTAAAACAACCCCTGGAATTCCAAACCCTGCAGCGAGGAGCGGTGGAGGTGTTGGACCAAGAAATTCACGCAGGATTGCATTGAGCTCAGGGTAATCAGAGCTTGGGTAGCGTTGTTCGCGAAAGAGGGAGAGTTTCCCTCCAATGACATGGAAAAGCGCAATATGCGATTTTGTTCCGCCAATGTCTCCTGCGAGGATGAGGTGGTTTTGCGTAGGCATTACTTCTTCAGTTCGTAGTGGTGCCACGCGTGGCCCGACTTTTCAATGAGGCGATCCGATGCTTCGGGACCCCATGTGCCAGCTTCATAGTTCGGGAAATTATGCGGATTCAGGGCCTGCCAAACATCAAGAATGGGATTCACAATACGCCAGGAGGCATCCACGCTGTCATAGCGGTGGAAGAGAGTCATATCTCCGATCATGCAATCATAGAGGAGTGTTTCGTATCCGGTGGCGGCTGTTGCATCACCGAATTCGCTGTAGCTAAAATCGAGCGGCACGTTTGCAATCGAGATTCCTGGTCCAGGGCGCTTCGCATGAATATCCATGGTGATCCCCTCGTCGGGTTGGACATGAATAACCAAGCGGTTGGGCATGATATTATCCTCCACACTCTTTCCAAAAAGGAGAAGGGGAGTGCGCTTGAACCCGATCACGATTTGAGTGGTGTGTGCGGCAAGGCGCTTTCCGCTGCGAATGAAAAAGGGAACATCCGCCCAGCGCCAATTTTCGACATTGAGCTTCATGGCTACGAATGTCTCAGTGTTCGAAGATGGATTAACATCCGGTTCATGGCGGTAGGCGATAACGTTTTTATCATTGATGAGACCCGCTCCATATTGTCCACGCACAGTATTCGCAAGAACCTCCTCGGGATCCATTGGACGGATTGCCTCGAGGACCTTGACTTTTTCATTGCGGACGCTGTCGCCTGAGATCGAGGCAGGGGGTTCCATCGCAACAAGTGAAAGAACGGAGAGGATATGGTTTTGCACCATGTCCCGGGTAACACCCGAGTGGTCGTAATACCCTCCACGGAGTTCAACCCCGAGTTGTTCGGCTACTGTGATTTGCACATAGTCGATGTAGCGGCGGTTCCAGATTGGTTCGAACACGCTGTTGCCAAATCGGAAAACCATGATGTTCTGAACCGTCTCCTTACCGAGGTAGTGGTCGATGCGGTAGATTTGGGATTCTTTGACGTGGGAGGTGATTTGGGTATTTAAATCGCGGGCGCTTTGTAAATCGTGTCCAAATGGTTTTTCGATGATGATGCGCCGCCAAGTTCCAGGGGATTCAGTGGTGAGTTCCGCACGGCCCAGTTGTTCGACAACTTGGCCAAAAAAAGAAGGGGAGATGGCAAGGTAGAAGAGGACATTGCCAGGGAGATTCCATGCTTTACGGACATCATCGATTTTTATGCCCAAGTGGGCGTAGGTCTCGGGATTATTGAAGTCGCCGGATATGTAGTAGGTACGATTTGAAAAATCATTCCACTCCACCGGATCGACAGGGCGCGTAGCAAACTGTTTGATATCCGAGGTGATCTGAGTGCGAAAGAGTTGGTCATTGCTGTCAGTTACCGCTACGCCAATCACAGCAAAGTTCTCAGGCAAAATCTTGAGCGATTTAAGGTTGTACAGGGCTGGGAGGAGTTTGCGTTTGGTCAAGTCGCCGGAAGCACCAAAAATCACGATTGTACAGGGATCCCCTGGAGTGTCGTGGCCGGTAAGAGGTTTGGTGGACATGGAACTCGTCTAACGAATAGCTATTGCGGCGACAAGACATGAACCGGGTGACTCTTACCGGATGCCTTGCGATCGAGGTGACTCTGGTTGACAAACTACCGGTTGGGTCAGGTGGTCGATTTTAGCCGCCAAAGAGGCGTTTTCAGGAGCTAGGTGGAGGGCTTTTTGCCAGAAACTCAAAGCCTCAGCGGAGCGATTCAGTTTTTCATAGGCATCACCAACATGCTCCAAGATCACGGGGTCAGACTTCTCTGTTCCTGTGGCAGCGCGAAGAAGTTCAGCAAGGGCCTGATCATATCGGCCCTGTCGATAGAGTGCCCATCCCAAGCTGTCGCGGTAGGCGGAATTTTCGGAATCCAACTCCAGAGCTCTTCGGATGAGAGCTTCTGCCTCGATGAGGTTTTCATTTCTGTCAGCCCACATGTAGCCGAGATAATTGCATGCCTCCGCTGATCCGGGGGGATCTAGAGCGATGGATTTTTTTAGGAGTTCAGCAGCTTTGACATAGTGACCGGCTCGTTCCGCAGCGGAGCCATAACTCATGTAGAACCCGCTATTGAGTAGTTCTGGATTGGTATTGGCAGCTTTCACTAGGGCGCGTTCAAAAGCGGCTAATGCAGAATGATGGTCGCCTGCCTGGCTGAGGGCCACGGCACGGAGTACTGTGAATCCAGTTAGGTACGGGAAACGCTGTTCGCCTTCGGTCGAGAATTGAATTGCTGTTGCTGAATCCTCAGCTAGCAGTGCTGCGCGGACCAACTCTTCGAATCGGGCGGGATTCACAGGCGCAAGACGCATGGCTTGTCGCATATTTGCAACGGCTAAGGGGAAGTTTTTCCTTGAGAAATGGATTCTTGCCAGTTGGTCGTAGGAACGAAGGCTGAGAGGGTTTTTTTTGACGATTTGATCGAGGAGATGAAGGGCGGCTTCATCATCACCGGTCTCGAGTAGGCAATTGGCCATTTTTTCGCGTGCGCCATCGGGTTCAGTAGGGCTTTCCAATGCGGTTTTGTAGGCATCGATTGCCGCCTGTGGGTTCCCTAAAAGGGCGAATACATCACCGCTAGCGGCTAGGATAAATGCGTCGCCACGGGCGAGCGTCATGGCCTTGTGGGCCAAATTAACAATGATCTTCTTATTTTTTGCCGAGAGGCTTAGACGGGATTTCGAAAGTTCGCGGAGGCGTATCTCAGTAAGGGCAATCCAATATGCGGGATCGGTAGATTCGCTCTTGGTTGCTGTTTCCAAGAGTAGCTCGATCCGCGAGGATTTCCCTCCCGTGCGGAAGATCTCGCAGAGAAGCTCGATCGCCTCAGGGTTATCGGGGTTTATTTTACGGAGACTGAGAGCGTATTTTTCGGCAAGGGCCGGTTTTTCGAGATGGCGAAGATAGATTGATGCGAGGGCCATAAGCGGTGCGGGATCCTCAGGATTTGCCGTCGCGGTATCCTTCAGTACAGCTAGGGCCTCCGCAAAATTTCTGTGGCGGAGGTGATGCTGTGCAACATCGATGGCAAGAGAAGAGAAGCCAGGGTCGTGGTGAAGCACGCGTTCCTTCGAGGCGATTGATTTTTCGGGGCCTTCGTTTTCCTCTTCAAAAATGGCCAGCATGTAATGGGTATGGGCATCCGCAGTCTTTGTGGCGGATTCTCCCAAATTAAATTCCTCCGCATGGTTCCACTCCTCGGGGAATTGGAGGTCAGCAACGGATGCCGCGCAGGAGTGCATCACCATGGCCATCACGTATGCAGTGACGATTCCCAACCTGAATTCACGAGCAGTATACCCGAACATAAAAAAATTTAATCACCTCTTGTACGATTGCCACAAATAATCTTTCGCGTGCGATGAGAAGAAACGACTCGATCAAGTGTCTGCTCTTGGGGAGGGTGTTGGTTTTTCAATACAGATGGACCAACTTGCACAGGCCCTCAAATCTACCTTCGGTTATGAAAGCTTCCGCCCCCTGCAGCGGGAGATCATGGAATCTGTGCTTGGAGGCAGAGACACATTTGCATTACTGCCCACGGGCGGCGGAAAATCACTATGCTTTCAACTCCCGGCGTTGATTCGTGAGGGGTTGACCTTGGTAGTGTCCCCCCTGATCGCATTGATGAAAGACCAGGTTAGTCAGTTGGAGGCTGCCGGTGTTGCGGCCACATTTTTAAATTCCTCGCTAGGCGTGCGTGAAACCAAAGAACGCCTCCGTGGACTTCATGAAGGAAGGTACCGGCTCCTTTATGCCGCACCCGAGCGTCTGATGCTGGATCACTGGAAGGAAAATCTCGCCGCTTGGAATGTCACAGGAATTGCGATTGATGAGGCCCACTGTATTTCTGAATGGGGCCACGATTTTCGTCCGGAATACAGGCAGATTTCTCGTTTGCGCGAGATGTTGCGGGGGGTGCCGATAATGGCTCTGACAGCGACAGCTACCGAGCGAGTGAGGCGGGATATTGTCCACCACCTTAAAATGCCGGATCCCGCTGTGTTTGTGGCGAGTTTTAACAGGCCAAACCTTTTCTACCGCGTGATTCCCAAAGAGCAACCAGCAGGACAGGTTGTTGAATTCGTGCGCAGGAGGCCGATGGATAGCGGGATCGTCTACTGTGCCACACGGGCGACTGCAGACCGGGTCGCCGGGAGTCTATCGGAAAGGGGGTTCAAGGCTGTCTCCTATCATGCAGGACTAACGAATGCCGAGCGCTCATTAAACCAAGAACTGTTCATTCGAGACGAGGTGCGAATCGTTTGCGCCACGATCGCTTTCGGTATGGGCATCAATAAGCCAAATGTCCGCTGGGTGGTTCACCATGACCTCCCGAAAAATCTCGAGGGCTACTATCAGGAAACAGGGCGTGCCGGCCGGGATGGCCTGCCAGCGGATTGCCTTTTGCTCTTCAGTGCCGGGGATGCAGCGAAGCAGACCCATTTTATCGACGAAATGACAACCCCTCAAGAGCGTGATATCGCGCGTGACCAGTTGGGGTTGATGATCCGGTATGCTGATTGTCCAAATTGTCGAAGGCACGACCTGCTTCGTTATTTCGGGGAAACAGTCACTGAGGAATCCTGTGGCGCATGTGACAACTGCCTTGAGCCTCGTGAGACATACAACGCCACCACCCAGGCGCAGAAATTTCTCTCGTGCATCTACCGAGTCCGACAAGGCGGGAGCTTTGGTGTTGGGATGAATCACTTGATTCAAATTCTAACGGGATCAGAAAATGAAAAAATCCTCCGCTGGGGCCACAATCGCCTGAGCACCTATGGAATCGGAAAGGAACTCGGGAAACGCGAATGGGGTGCGATTGGGCGTGAACTCCTGCGGTTAGGTCTGCTTGCCCTTGATGGCGGGCAATACCCGACGATTTCAATCACAGAAGCTGGGATCGAAGCCCTGCGGAGCAGGCAGATGATCCACCTGACGAAGCCGATGTCTGCGCCCAAGGCGCCTCGCACTCCGCGCATTGGCGGGATTGAGTGCGACGAGACGCTTTTCGATCGATTGCGCAAGCTACGCAAGCGCCTTGCCGACGAACGCGGAGTGCCGGCATATGTAATCTTTGGTGACAACACGATCCGTCAAATGGCGAGGGATTATCCGGTGGCCATCTCTGAGTTGAATGGAATCGGCGGCATTGGGGAGCGCAAAGCCACTGAGTTTGGTAAACTTTTTACGGATGAGATAGCAACCCACCTCGAGACATATCCGAGGGTGCGGTTCCGGGATTCGGAGTGATCAGGCCTGGGGCTGGTTTTTTGCCATGCGGGTCTTTACGACCTTTCGCGCTTCAGCGATCAGCAGGCTGCAGGAATCGGTGCAGAGCAAGGGGATTTCGTTTTGCCGCCGGCAGGGAGTATGGTGAGGCGCATCAGGCTGGATCGGCCATTGGATCTGGCGCATGCAGCCCGGACGGCAGAGCGAATCGACGATGCCTTGGGCCTCCTCGTCGGTGATGAGGCCGGTGACCCGATACATGCCGGTTTGGCGATTCACTGTGTCGCGAAGAGGGGTGGCAATCTTCTTATCAAGAAGGAGGGCGCGCCAGTTGCCGAGGGCGGCGGGGTAAAGAAGGTCGAGCGCCAAGTGCAGATCTGCAATATCTCCCAAAGCGAGTTTCCATCCATGCCTCATGTTGGGGGCGGTTTTGAGCGGTCGATAGGCATGCGCGTCATCCGTGAGGGAAATCGTAGTAGCTTCGTGAGGATCGGTAAAAACCTTCAAGTCCGCGCGGGACGCATCATCCGCATGGTGAAGCTCGAAGCCCGTGCCTGAGGTGCCGAATGAAACCTGGCCGATCTTGTTGTATCCAAGATCGACGGCTGCGGTCAGGAGATCGCGGAGCGAGCGGGTGGCGGCGGAGATGATATTGGGAACGGACATGGCAGGCTGAGATACTCCATACGATTTCTCGCATTAAAAAGGCGCATTTTCATGTAACAATGGTTCTTCTCGGGGATAAGAAACGCCGCTGGGACTGACGGCGTTTGATCACCTTCCGCAAGCGGGTTTCAAGCGCTGCGAAAGGTGTCATGTTTGCCAAGGTTAAAACGCGCAGCTGACGACAACCTGAACGGTGCAGGGGGCGATCAGTTGGTTTCCTACAACATTGGTCACAACTGGGAGGGCGACATTTCCGTAAACTCGGAAGGGGTGGTAGTTCAGTTCCAGACCGGGCGAGAGGAGCAGTTGCTGGAAGCCCGAATTTCCGGAATCCGCTGCCGGTCCGGAGTCGGAGGCCTGGTTGGTGAAGACCACCTGGCCGATCGGTCGGACCTTGAGTTTTCCGAATTCAAGCCCCGTGTAGTAGACGCCGGTGGAAGCGTCCACGAGCAGACCAGGGCGGTAGCCCGCCTGGACGACAACCGGGGCATCGAGTTGTCCGCTGACGAACCAGTTCCAGTCTCGATGTCCCAGAATGCTGCCATGGTGGTAGAATCCGGCGAGGATATCGAGGCTGCCCGTGCCGAGTTGCATGTTGCGGCCGACTCCGGGTTGGCGCCAGTCGCCGGTGGGAATCTGTAGGCCGACGTTGATGCCGGTCGACATATCCGGCGAGAAGCCTGTGTAGTAGGCGTTGAGGCGCATGTCGCCGAGTCCCCACCATTTGATGGCCTTGCGCTCACTTTTGGTCATCGAGTGCTCCATGGACATTGAGCCGTGGTCCATGGTCTCGTGGCTGCTGTGCGAGTGCTCGTGGATATGGACGCGATTTCCGAACGGCATGGTTGCGGAGAATCCCCACTGGTCGTTGAAGAAGTATTGGAAGCCGGGGATGATCCAGTTCGTCTGGTTCAGCTTGTGGTGGTTGTCAGCGGCTGGGGCCGCGCTGGTGCCGCTCCAGTTTCGGCTTTGCGAGATGAAGCTGTATTCGGTCCAGACAAGCCCGCCGGGGATGTCGGGGGTATTAGCGGGCCCGCCGATGTCGAATCCACTGTCAAACGAACAGACGCAGGACCGTGAAGGTGTCGATGTTGCGATGAGAAGT
>CALAPX010000057.1 GCA_937888355.1 uncultured Spartobacteria bacterium | reverse complement strand
TTACTCGCCGAGTGATCCATGCGGAGGATCGATTCGAATCCTTGGAAAAACTCGACAAAGAAATTTTAAGGTTCGAACAAATTGCTCTCGGATTGAGAACACGGGAGGGAATAAATGCCGGTTTGCTGGAGTCCAGTCAACGACAGCAAATGATTGGTGAAGGGTTACTTGAAGAATCCGGGGCATCGCTTCGTCTGACCCTCAAGGGGCGTCTCTTGGCCGATGAGATTGCAGCAGAGTTGGTGTAGGGTCCATTAAATCACCCCGACAGATCATTCCTTGAGAGATCGGGGTTGCCTTGACTCCGACAAGGTCTTGAAAGCTCCCTTTATGATCATGAAGAGATAATTGAAATTGCTGACTTGGTAAAATGAACTGAATCCAGCAAATTTGATTGATTGGTGGGTGCTTCAATTTCAATCATTGGCGGGGGGCCAGCGGGTCTGCGCGCGGCGGAGATGTGTGCGGAACTCGGCCTGCATGTCGTTCTTTACGATGCCAAGCGCTCGGTCGGGCGCAAGTTTCTCGTTGCCGGCAAAGGCGGCTTGAACCTTACCAATGCGGAACCAAAGGAGACTTTCTCTGAAAAATATTCAGGAAAGTCCCCGGCTTTTTGGCATGGAATTCTTGATGAGTTCAGTGCCCAAGAGCTGCGCCGATGGGCTGCTGATCTTGGTTGTGAGACCTTTGAAGCAAAAAGCGGTCGAGTTTATTTGAAAGACCTCAAAGCCGCGCCTCTGCTTCGCCGTTGGGTGTTGAAATTGAAGGAGGCAGGCGTTGAATTTCGGATGCAACACCGTTTGCTGGATATCATCCCCGGGCCACCTTTCCGTCTTTTGTTTGAAAACGGCACGCAAGCAAACTCAGATGCCGTTGTGCTGGCGCTCGGGGGAGCTTCATGGCCGGATACAGGTTCGGACGGTCTCTGGGGAGTTTTTTTGAAAAAGCTCGGGCTTAAGATCTCTCCGCTTGCCCCAGCCAATTGTGGGTGGGAGCACGATTGGGCACCAGAAGTTCTAACGGCGGCTGAGGGGAAACCGCTGAAAAATATCCGCGTTATCGCTGGCAACAAATCATCAGCTGGCGAACTCCTTTTAACCCATTACGGCCTGGAGGGTGGTCCGCTCTACGCTCTAGGCCATTCACTTCGAGCGATGGAGCATCCGAGCATTTCAATCGATCTGAAACCCGCCCACTCCATAGAACAACTCGTAGCCAAAATGGAATCCGCCCGAAAGAATTTCGCCGATGAAGCCCGACTACGCTGGAAACTCAGTGATGCTGCTCATGCTCTCCTTGCCGGGCGCAATTGCCCTGATGCAGTCTCTCTTGCTCATGAGGCGAAGAATGTCGTGATTCCCTTCAAAGGACCTCGCCCAATTGCCGAGGCCATTTCCACCGCTGGAGGTCTCTGCTGGGAAGAACTCACGGATGATCTCATGGTTAAAAAGCACCCAGGGCTTTTTCTGGCAGGTGAAATGATTGATTGGGAGGCACCCACTGGCGGCTACCTGCTTCAGGTATGCTTCTCAACCGGCACAATTGCCGCTCATTCAGCGTGCAAGTACCTTAAAGAAAGACGAGAGGGGTAAACTTTTCCCATTTTAATGGATGGCTGTGTCTCGCCGCTGGAATTTATGGCGAGGGTGTTTCATTAGGCTCGCATAGGTCCGAGTACAGTAATGGGGGTAGCGGGAAGGGCCCCTTTTATCATCCATACTTCAAGTAATTTTCAAGTTTGACTTATTCACACAGCAGGCGCACTTTATAATTTACGTTATCAAGGATGATTATCGGAAACAGCATGGTCGCTGGGAGTATGATGGCGGACAATTTGAGGTTGTCCTTGAATCGTCATGCTCAGACGCTGGAGAGGATTTCCTCTGGGAAGCGCATCAATTCTGCAAAGGACGACCCTGCTGGTCTCTCAATGGCAACCAAGTTGTCTGCAACCATCCGTACTTCGGATGTCTTTGAGAAAAACATCCAGAATGCGATTTCGTTTTTGCAGGTGCAAGATGGTGTTCTTGCTCAAATGGGGAGCGCGCTTGAGCGGATGGCTGAGTTAAAGGCGCTATCCGATGACGTTACGAAGTCGAGCGAGGATGTGGAATTGTATCAGACGGAGTATGTGGCGCTGCAGGAGCATTTGGAGCATCTCTGCATGGAGGAATTCAACGGGATTCGGTTGTTCGCCAGTTCCTCAACTCCTGATCACTTTTTTGTGCAGAATTTGGAGAGGGATGAGAATCACCAAATCAGCAGACCTTTTACTGAGGATTTATTTGTAGGATTTACGCGTTATGTAGGAGGGAATGTCTACTCAGTAGTATTATCTGATGCAATAACGTGGTCGGATGCAAGGGTTGATGCCGAAACAAAAGGAGGGCATTTGGTGTCAATTACAAGTGAAGAAGAGATGGAAAAGGTTTCAAAAATTGCGCCAGATTCAGACAGCAGGAATTTGTGGATTGGAGCAACTGATGGGAATGAAGAAGGGGTTTGGGAATGGGTAACAAGTGAATCATGGAATTACACGAACTGGGCTTCAGGTGAGCCTAATAACTACAATAAACTGGAGCATTATGCTCACAAAAAAGCTAACGATGTTAAATGGAATGATTATCCAAATGATGGTCCTTTTAATACAGATGTTGCAAATATTGTAAATGGCTATATTCTTGAAAGGGAATCTCTTAGTATTAGAG
>CALAPX010000056.1 GCA_937888355.1 uncultured Spartobacteria bacterium | reverse complement strand
CACCACTCCCACCGTGGCGATGCACTACATCGCTCCCGATGATGCAGGGCTGGCAAATGTGGACCTCCGCTTGGTCGCACCGCCCAGTGTCACCACATTCAAACCAGGGGACACAGTTGAGTTGGATGTCGAGTGGATCACCTACCCAGCAAAGGCAATTGACTATTACGGGCCGAATACCGCTTTTCGAAAGCATCTCACGGAATTGCCCGGGTCATGGAAAACCATCTACCGTGAAGCTTCGGGAAATTCCTTAAAGATCAATGCCAGCGGGGGATCAATTCTCCAGAATTATCCCATCGTCGTTCGTGCCGATGCCCCCACTATTTCGTTAAATATAACCGGCGGAGTGGGAATGGTTCCTGTCCGTTTTGTGGGATTAAAAAACTCTAATGGCATGGAACTCTGCAGGGTCGTTGATGAATCACCTGTCCCCTTGAATCAAGGGGTGCACGGGAATGACTTCTGGCAAACCGATTACGACGCCAAATCCGCCACCTACAGCCTGACCTATAACCTTCCGTTGGATGATTTGGCTTCCTCCTCATGGCTTCTGCGCCCGAAGCCTACTGGAACAATGCCATCTCCGACGCCGCCTCCACAAGTTACGCCCCCATCTTCATGAACTCGCCGCTTCTATGGTTTATCGCCGGTGAGGAAAGCGGTGATGCACGTGCTGTAGAAGTGATGCGCGCGATGCGGATATTACTGCCTGAAATTCGTTTTGGAGGTGCAGGGGGAGATCGCATGCGTGCGTTGTGCACTGAGAAGTTTGACAACTGGGCCCAGAAAGCAGCCGTCACTGGTTTGTGGGATGTCTTGAAAAACTATCCCTATTTCCGCCGTAAGTTTCGTGAAATGCTCTTGGGGATCCGCCACCAGAAACCCGATGCCGTTGTTCTTGTGGACTATCCGGGCTTCAACCTGCGACTCGCCAACGCTCTCCGTGCGGAGGGGTATCGAGGAAAGATTTTATATTACATAAGCCCCCAAGTATGGGCTTGGAACAGGAGACGCATTCCAAAAATGGCTCGTATCCTCGACCTCATGATTTGTGTCTTCCCATTTGAAGCCCCGATGTATGAGGCGAGCGGCTTGCACACCGTCTTTGCTGGTCACCCGCTTCTGGAGGCCTTAATGGAAAAACGCGCACCCACTTCCCGGCAAGATTCCTTCCTAGGACTTTTTCCAGGGAGCCGTGAGAAGGAAGTGAAGCGCAATTTCCCGGTCATGGTGGAGGCCGCTCGCATTGTGTCGCACAAACTCCCTCATATCCGTTTTGAAGCTGCCGCAGCGAACAATGCGAGGGCCGAACTCATGAGCAGAATCGCGGGCGACTTTCCTGTACGCATCACAACTGGCGATGCCCACACACTCATGCAAACAGCCACGGCTGGGCTCGTCTGTTCAGGGACAGCCACCTTGGAAGCAGCCTTTTTCGCCCTCCCATACGCTCTCGTTTATAAAACCGCCTGGCTGACGTTTGAGGTTGGCAAGCGCTTGGTGGATATCGATTCCTTGGGAATCGTGAACATCTTGAATAATTACCGAAGAAACCCTCCGTCCGACCCACGCCTTCCGGCATCATCCGCCCCTCATCTCGTTCGTGAATTCATTCAGAATGACGCCACACCCGACGCCTTGGCCAATGAATCGATCCGTCTCCTCCAAGACAACGAAGCCAGAGGAGCGCTCCAAGCATCCTTTGCAGAGACCCTTTCCTCACTGCATCCTGAGGGAGCCAGCAAGCGAGCCGCCGCCCATTTATTGGAGGCACTCAATACCGGGAACGGCTGATGGATTTTCTTCACTTCCTCATTCCCTCTCAAGCGGGTCTCAAAGGCATCTGGAAGCGCGTTGGCGATACTTTTGACGGATGCCTCCTCGAGGTAT